>JANQMQ010000310.1 GCA_028279995.1 Candidatus Phaeomarinibacter sp.
ACGTGAGTTCGTAACCATCGAGCGCGATGGCCCCATTGCCGTTGTCCGGTATGACCGCGGCGATGGGCTCAATGCCCTGTCGCGTGCCGCCATGCGGGAACTGACGCAGGTTGCTCGGGAGTTTCGCGAAGACATCGACACTCATGTGATTGTCCTTACCGGAACATCGAAAATCTTCAGCGCTGGCGCAGACCTGAAAGACCCGGAAATGGCCGGTGGCGAGGACGGTCTTCTGAAGCGGCGCCATGGCCTCAAAGTCGGCCCGGACATGTGCGACGCTTGGGAGGACCTGGAGCAGCTCACCATCTGCGCCATTGAAGGCCACTGCATCGGCGGCGGTGTGGCGCTGGTCGGGGCGTGCGACATTCGTATCGCGGGACAGTCAGCAGGGTTTCGGCTGCCGGAGATTCCCCTGGGCATGAACATGAGCTGGCATTCCAATCCGCGGCTGGTAAACCTGATGGGGCCTGCGCGCGCCAAGCTCTTTGTCATTCTGGGTGAAGTGCTGAAGGCGCCGGACGCTCTGGATTGGCGCCTCGTTGAAGATGTGGTGGCGGACGGCTCCGCGCTGGAGGCCGCCATGGATCTCGCGCGTCGGGCCGCTGCCGTGCCGCCTGTGCCGCTGCGCATGTCCAAGCAATCCATCGAGATGGCAGCCAAGGCGCTGAACCCGGTCGCCACATATATGGACCGCGACCAGTTTGCACTTGCCTCAACAGGCGATGATCAGCGCGAGGCCATCATGGCGTTTCTTGAGAAACGCGATCCGAAATTCACCGGCCGGTAGGCCGACCGATACTCACAGAAAAACAGGAGAACTGAACATGGCCGGACGCGTCGACGGTAAAATGGCAATGGTGACGGGCGGTGCCTCGGGTCTGGGGGCAGCGACCTGCAAGCTGCTGGTGTCTGAAGGCGCAAAGGTTGTTGTGGCCGACATCAACCTCAAAGGGGCGCAGGAGGTGGCCGACGCCATCAATGCGGAGACACCTGACAGCGCCAAGGCAGTTGAGCTGGATGTGACGTCTGAGAGTGCCTGGCAGACCGCGCTGGATGAAGCGGTTGGCTTTATGGGCGGGCTCAACATTCTTGTGAACAATGCAGGCATCGGCGGCTCGGCGCCGGTCGAAGACGAAACCTTCGAAAACTGGAAGAAGATTCAGTCCGTTGATCTCGACAGTGTGTTCCTTGGCTGCAAATACGCGCTGGGTCACATGAAGGCGCATCAGCCCGGTTCGATCGTCAACATCTCGTCGATTGCGGGGCTCATCGCAGGCCACAATATGGGCGCTTACAATGCCGCCAAGGCGGGCGTGTGGCTGTTCTCGAAGTCGGTGGCGCTGCATTGCGCCAAGCGTGGCTACGACATCCGGTCCAACCCGGTGCATCCAACTTTCATCCGTACCCCGATTCTTGAAGGGCTGTTCTCAAAGGCCGTCGATGCAGAAACCAAGCTTGCGAAGCAGGTTCCGCTGGGCCGTATTGGTGAGCCGGATGACGTGGCCTATGCGGTGCTCTACCTCGCCAGCGATGAAAGCCGCTTCGTCACCGGGTCCGAAATCAAGATCGATGGCGGCATTTCGGCCATGTAGTCCCTTAATGGGACAGCATGGAGCCACGCTTAACCGATCATTAGGGTGTCCACGCAGTTTCAGATGCGTGGACGCCTGGCGAGGGGTAGCGTGGCGGCGATGATTGGATCACTGACCAGTGCGGCAGAAGGCTTGCGGTCAGCCCGCGTAGGCGTGGGCAAGGCGGCGAGCGATGTTGTGCGGTCCGCCCAGTCTGCCAGCAATGCCTATCAGCAGACCGCATCTGCCACGAGCAGTGGGCCAGCATCCGCGCCGCGATACACGCCGCCGCTGGCTCCGTCCGCACAGGGACAAACGCCTGATCTGGCTGTGGCCACTGTCAATCTCACCCGCGCCGAATTTGCCTACAAGGCGACGGCACAGGCTTTCAAAGCCCAGACAGAGGTTGTTGAAACCCTGCTCGACACACTTGTCTGAGCGTCCGTCCGACAGCTTGCCTTCAAGCGTGCTACTCAGCGGCGCCCTGTAGCGGTTCGCCTTCCTTCACATCTGCAATCAGGCGGAACTCGGAGAAATCCGGGTTGTGCATGTCTTCGAGATATTGCTGCGGCGGGAAGGGGTAGAGGTTCGGTGTGCCGGACTTGTCAAAATACCAGCTGTCGCAGCCGCCTGATGCCCACACGGTCTGCGGTGCGCGGTCGGCCATGCTCTTGTTGTAGGCGTCAAAGGATGTCTGCTTGGGTGCGATTGCCTCGAGCCCCTCATCACGCATCTTGTTCAGCATGCTGATGACATAATCGACCTGACGCTCCGAGATGGTGATCAGGGAGAGGTTGCCGACGGGGCCCGTGGGGCCCTCCAGCATCCAGAAATTCGGGAAGCCCGGCATGCCAACAGCGCGGTGGGCGCGGGGCGATCCGTCCCAGCTCTCACCGAGGTCCTGGCCGTTTTCGCCGGTGACCTTGGTGGGCAGGATGAAGGCTGATGCGTCAAAACCTGTCGCGAGGATGAGAACATCCAGCTCATGCAGCTTGCCGTCTTCGGTCTCGATGCCCTTGGGCGTAATGCGCGTAATGCCTTCGGTAATGAGGTTGGCATTGTCGCGGGAGATGGCCGGATAAAAGTCCGAGCAGAAGATCAGACGTTTGCAGGCGGCCTGGTAGCTGGGGGTCAGCTTGGCGCGCAGTTCGGGGTCGGCGATGGCTTCTTCCAGATGCTCGGTGCAGGCCTTCTGGATGTCGGCCAGCTTGTCCTGATCACCGGTGGTGGCGGCACCGAAATTCTTGACCATGGTCTTGTAGTAAAAGTTGAACGCCATCTTCTGCAGCGCCGGAACCTTCTGCATCAGCCATTTCCAGCCGGTGGCATATTCCTTCTGCGGCAGCGGGATCATCCATTGCGGGGTGCGCTGGAAGACATTCATCGTGCCGACCTTGTGGGTAATCGCGCCGACAATCTGCGCCGAGGTGGAGCCGGTGCCGATGATGCCGACCTTGCGACCGTCCAGTTTCACCGTGTGGTCCCAGCGGGCGGTGTGGAACATGTCACCTTCAAAACTGTCGAGGCCGTCGATGTTCGGGAAGGATGGCTTGTGCAGCACGCCGGTGGCGGAGATCACCACGTCATAGGTTTCAACCGCGCCGTTGCCGTCCGTCAGCCGCCAGTGGGGGCCTTCGTAAGTGAGGTCAGTGACGGGGGTGTTGAACTTCACGATTCCCGTGACGCCGAACTTTTCAGCGGTCTCTTCCATATAGGCCTGGATTTCAGGGCCGTAGGAAAAGCGGTGCGACCAGTCCGGGTTGAGGTTGAACGTGAAGGAGTACCAGCGGGAGGGGACATCGCAGGAGAGGCCAGGATACTGGTTTTCGCGCCAGGTGCCGCCCACCTTGGCCGCCTTTTCATACACCGTCAGGTCTGTGTACCCCGCCTGGCGCAGCTTCACGGTTGCTGCGATGCCTGACATGCCGGCGCCGATGATGGCGATGCGCGGCTGTGTGCCTGCCTTGGCCCAGCCGGTTGCCCCGCCGGATGCGAACTCGTTGGTATGCATGTTCATGGCCCAGGTCTCCCCTAGTTGATCTTGTTGGAGACAAAATGACGCCTTATTGACGGGTTGTCAATAAGCAAAATCATGGGTAGACTCCTGATTGATCAAAGACGCCGTCATCCGCAGCAAAAGAGCCAGAATGTCCTCAAGACCCCAGCGCATCCGCCGAACGCCGGAAATGGCGCGTGAAGAGATCATTGACGCGACAGAGGCGGCCTTGATGGAGATGGACTTCAGCGCCCTGACGGTGGACGCGGTCATGCGGCGCACCGGCATGACGCGGTCTTCGTTCTATCACTACTTCAAGAGCGTGGATGAGCTGGCGCTGGGATTTCTCGGGCGGCTTGAAGATGCCATTCGGGAAACGGTGGATGACTGGCTGAATGGTCAGGGAACAGATGACTATCTGCAGGATACCCATGACCACCTCACCACCATGTTCGTTGCCATGGAAGCACATCGCACCGGCATGCTTGCCCTGGCGCGGGCGTCCAACAGCAGTGAGCAGGTGCATGATGAATGGCGGTCACGGGTGATCGACTATTTCATTGATCTCACCGCGCGGTTCATCCGTCAGCAGATCATGCTGGGGCGGTCGAAGGTCGAGAACCCCGATCTGACGGCCCGCAGCCTGATCCTGATGAACAACGCGCTGGCCAATGACAACCTGATGCGTGAGACGCCTGATGACCCGGCCGCTATCGGCAAGGTGTCTGCCCAGATATGGAACGCGACGATCTACGGGGCGTAGGCTTTCCTTCCTGCCAATCCCCGGTGGTGACTGTTGGTTCGATAGACACGCTTGAAGATTTGGCTCGGGTGCACCGTGGCTGATGTTGTGTCGGCGGCACATGGCACCCAATCCCTCCACAACCGGACACACCCATATTGATTTGATGTTTGACTGATGCCAGTCTGCTTCTGATCCGTGGCGCTTAAATGAGGGGGGGATATGCCGTGGCAGTACAAACCGGCTTCGAACGCGAGTGGCGCGTTCAGCCTGGTAATTGATGCCGACGTAATCTATTCCGGCTGCGATTCATATGCCTTCATGACCGAGTTCAGCACCGGGCAAACTTATGCGCACTACATTTCCAGCTACGGGAATGGTGTCGATAACCGGGTCAACATGGCCGTCGCAGGGGCCTCCCCACGGGTTGCTGTTGCAGGCTATCAGGGTGTCGTCATTGCCTATGAGGCAAAGGGCATGCAGGGCGGCATGAACAAGGTGTGGTCAAACTCGCTCAAAGGCACTGGTGATGATGTTGTTCACGTGACCGGTGACACGGGTTACGTATATGCCGGAACCAACGGGTATGTCCGGAAGCTGGATGCAGCAAGCGGTCAGATCACTGCATCGAATGACCTTCCCGATCGCGGCAATCATGAAGTCACACTCGTCCTGTGGAACGGTCTTCTGGTTGCGGGGACCAATGGCTGGCTTGTGGGCATGGATGCGGTCTCACTTGCTACACGATGGCAGCTCAGCCTGCCAAAGGCAGGTTATGATGTCGTGGCACTTGATACGAACACGGATTACATCTTCGCGGCGTCCGCCGGATACCTGTATTGCGTTGATGCGAATGGCAACATCCAAGACACGAACAGTCTTAAAGGGACTGGAAGTGCATCTCCCACGCTGTCGGTGAACAACTCAAAGGTGCTTGTTGGGTGCGCGAAGAAGCTTTTCTACTTCAATGAAGTTGACGGGATCTTCGAGCATGAGTGGACAGAGAGCATTCCCAACTCCGGTGCCAACACCCCTGGCAATCGGGTCGATGTATTTGCTGGAAACCACTACGCGGTTGCTGCCCGGTCTGGCTTTGTGTTCGGCTTGGACTACAGCCCGAACGCGAATCCGCGAATCGCGCGAAAAGAGCCTTTGAAGGGGCTTGGCAACTACCCCGTTGCATTCGAGATGGTCGGCAACGAAGTCATCATGGGGATCAATGGCACACTTGCCGTGAGTCCGTTGTCTCTGGCTGCATTCCCAGCGCAGTATCAGTTTGAGACTAACTGGTGCTGGCTTGCCTGCGCCGCGAGCGTGTCTAGCTACTATCAAAGCTCTTCCGGCCTCTATACGCAGTGCAGCCTTGCTGACAAGCTGCTGGGCCAGAACTTTTGTTGCATTGTTGGGAGTGCTCCGAGTTGCAACAAACCTGGATATGTTAGCCAAGCACTGGATGAGACCGGGAACAATGCGGGCGGTATCGAGTACGCCCTCGGCCTTGAACAGCTCAGCATGCAAATTGGCCTCGGCCGGCCCGTCGTGGCGGATGTATTTGCGTCTCAGAACGTCGGGCATTTCGTTGTGATCACCGGCCTCCACCCGGACCAGACGATTGATGTGGTCGATCCAACCAGTGGCTTTTCGACACTACTCTATACAGAGTTTCTCTATCACTATCTGGGCGGCTACGAGTGGGGCCGGACGGTCTATACGGAAGACTGATAGCAGGAGCTGAACCATGTCCC
>JANQMQ010000321.1 GCA_028279995.1 Candidatus Phaeomarinibacter sp.
CCCCAGTACTGTGAGGCTGAGCGTGATGCTGTGACCAACGGTGAACCCTGTCACGACGAATACGACGTCGCGCAGGCGCGAACAGAGCAGCAGCAACGCAATGAGGAACGCCAGATGGTCGATTCCAATCCAGATATGTTCTGCTCCAAGGCTCACATATCGCACGAAAGTCCGAGCGGCACTTTCCTCAACCGGCGTAGCAACACCTTGCCGAGAAAATGAAAAAGCCGTTGACCGTTGCGTTGCTGTGAGAAGCCGCTCTTCAAAAGCCC
Source organism: Candidatus Phaeomarinibacter sp. (assembly GCA_028279995.1). Lineage (GTDB taxonomy): Bacteria > Pseudomonadota > Alphaproteobacteria > CGMCC-115125 > CGMCC-115125 > Pyruvatibacter. Next base: position 273 of record JANQMQ010000321.1, read on the forward strand.
CGTCGGTTCCCTTTGCCCGGGCGAAATGAATGTGGCGGCTGGCAACGGCGAAAAATGCGTTGTTCGTGAAGGTCACGATCTGACCGATCGTTTGCGGGTCACACGTGAACGCGATTTCAAACCGCAGATCCGCGCTCGCGGCTGATCGCTGCCGCGGGGCGCCGGATACCGGGCAGTAAACGTCACCGCGCGTTACGGCGAGTGACTTGAGCAGATGGGTCGCAAGCAAGGCCGGCAGTGTTTCCGCCTGTGGGTCCAACACGCCAAGGCGGGTTACTTCCCTTGCCGTCACACGGAAGCTGACGCTGACTTCATCGCCGTCAACGGATAACGCAGACACGGACTGGCTACGCGTATGAGCCTGCGCGTATGAGCTGCCCCAGACAATTGCGAACAACAGCACGAGCAAGACGCCGCCACAGTGCCGGACGCAGATCAATTGAGCGCCTCGGGCTGAGCGGTAAAACCGTCCGCAGCTTCAATCTCTGCACGCTGCCAAAGCCAGTCGAGATAGGTACGCAGTGCTATATCGTCACGTCTGCGAGCATACTCTGCAGCAACGAGGCCACGCACCTGATCAAAAGGCCGTGGTGTACCGGGTTCGCTGGCAAGCAGTTTGAAGAAGGCAGCACCGCCGGGGACCGGCACCGGCCCGGCATGGGCCCCGGGCGCAAGCCTGACAATCTCGGCGATGGCCGTAGCGCCTGTGTACTCCCGCAGCTTATTCGCGGGCAGGGCCGAGGCAGGAAGGTCGATGGTTACCGGATCGGCGAACCTGGCCTTCACCTCGGAGAACACGGTACCTGCCTGCAACGCGCCGGTCACAGATGCGACACGAGCTTCAAGGTCTGGACCGGCCCGCAGAAAAATCTGGCTTACCTGATAGCGTCCGGCACCTGAGAACAGGGCCGGGCTCTCATCATAGAGTGAGCGCAACTGTTCATCCGACGGTTCTGCTTCAGCGGCATCAGACAGGATGGAGGCAATCATGGCGTTGACAATTGCCTTGCGCACAGTGTTGTCGCTATCCACCAGTCCGATCTCGACACCACGCTGAACAAGCAGTTCTTCATCGATCAGCCGGCCCAGGATGCGGTCGCGGTCTACCTGCGTCATCTCATTGCGCTTGTCTGAGGCGACCGCCTCGATGGCCAGCGTCAGATCATCCTGGGTAATGGCTGCCTCGTTTACCGAAGCAGCAAGGCCCGCGCTGCCACCCCAGTCCGCGAAAGGATCCTGAGCCAGCGCACCCCACAAACCAAGGGCCAGCCCCACGCACACCGCCAATCCCGCAAGATGCACTCTGAGGCGATCACTCACGACTGACACTCACTCTTGTCGCAGGCGCTTCAGCACTCAGCCGCGATAGTTGACATAGATCG
>JANQMQ010000413.1 GCA_028279995.1 Candidatus Phaeomarinibacter sp.
GCCCAGCTCAGTGGTGATGGTAAAGCCCGGCGGCACCGGCAGCCCGAGATTGGACATTTCAGCAAGGTTGGCGCCCTTGCCGCCTAGAAGGTTGCGGTCGCTGGCGGACCCTTCCGCCTTGCCGTCGCCGAAGCTGTACACCCACTTTGTCATGGTCACTTGCCTGTCTTGCGGTGTGGTTTGAGATTATGAATGAAAAGGAGTGGTTTGCGCGGCTCAGGCGTTGATGCCGGCCGTGACGCCACTGCCGTATGGATTGTCCGGTTGAACCGGACAATGGCGGCGGGTGTTTGATGGCGGACCCATTTTGTCACGCCATCCTCCGGCTTGACCGGGGGATCCATGGGCATCGCACCCAACTCAATGACATCTGCCATGGCCTTACCGCTCCACCTTGGAGAAATCCGCAACCGTGTGTAGCGCTTCGCGGATTTGCGCGAGCAGCTTCAGGCGGTTTTCACGAAGTGCGGGATCATCCGCGTTGACGGTGACACCATCAAAGAACAGGTCCACAGGCCCGCGCAGCTTGGCGAGCGCTGCCATGGCAGATGCAAAACCTTCCTTCGCCACCGCTTCGCGGGCAATGCCGGTTGCTGCATCAATGGCCGCATAGAGATCGCTCTCGGCCTTCTCCGCAAACAGTTCCGTATTGGCTGCGCCGGAAACCGACCGGCCGTCCTTCTTCTCTTCAATGCGCAGGATGTTGGCCGCCCGCTTGTAGCCTGCCAAAAGGTTCGCGCCATCATCCGTTGCAAGAAAATCAGAGAGTGCGTTGACGCGCTGGACGATCAGCCAGAGATCGTCTTGGCCATCCATTGCGAAAACGGCATCTGCCAGGTCGTGACGCGCGCCGCGATCACGAAGATACACCTTAAGACGATCCGCGAAGAAATCGAGCAGGCTGGCAGCATTCTTACCAGCGCTATCACCAAACACCTGCCCAGCTGCTGCAAATTCGTTCTGGAGATTGAGCCGCAGAGAGTTTTCGAGAATGACCCGAATGGTCCCCAAGGCCGCGCGGCGCAGGGCGTAAGGGTCTTTTGACCCGGTGGGCTTTTCGTCGATCGCCCAGAAGCCCGTGAGAATGTCGAGCTTGTCCGCAAGCGCCACGGCAACAGAGGTGGGCGCTGTCGGCACATCGTCATCCGGCCCCTGTGGCGCATAGTGGTCGCGAATGGCACCAGCCACTTCCGCGTCCTCGCCGTTTTCCAGCGCGTAATAGCGGCCCATGATCCCCTGCAGGTCAGGGAACTCGTAGACCATGCCGGTTGAAAGATCGGCCTTAGCCAGGTGTGCGGCACGCTCTGCCTTGTCCGGATCTGCGCCGACCTTGGGAGCCAGTTCGCGGGCGAGTTTTGCCACGCGCTCTGACTTGTCATGCACGGTGCCGAGCTTGGCGTGGAAAACGATTTTCTTTAGGTCGTCGATACGGCTGTCGAGGCGGCGCTTCTTGTCTTCGTCCCAGAAGAAACGGGCATCTGAGAAGCGGGCGCGCAGGACGCGGCCGTTGCCGTCTGCGATGGCCTTGCCGCCGTCTTCGGCCTCCACGTTGGCCACGCAGATGAACTTGGCGGCCATCTTGCCGGTGGCGGCGTCGCGCACGGCGAAATATTTCTGGTTGGTGCGCATGGTGCTGGTCAGCACTTCCGGCGGCACGTCCAGGAAACTTTCATCAAACTCACCCAGCAACGGCACCGGCCATTCAACAAGGCCCGCAACCTCCGCCAGCAGCGCTTCATCCTCAACCAGTTCCAACCCCTGCGCCTGACACAGGGTTTTCGCGTCGGCCATAATGCTCTGCATACGGACCTCTGCGTCCACCATGACCTTGGCGCGCTCAAGGCTGACTTCATAGTCTTCCAGCCGGTGCACGGTGATGGCGTCCGG
>JANQMQ010000426.1 GCA_028279995.1 Candidatus Phaeomarinibacter sp.
TAGGAGCCGACGCCGGGTCATAACTTATGTCACGTCACGGTCTAACAGGCATTCAAACTGCCGCACAACGGATGTCAGATAGTATTTTTCTGGAAGCAGACTTGGACGCAACGTTCCTTCAGCCTTGGGCTGGACCCGCTGCATCGCTGCCAGAAATTCTGTGCCCATATCGACCAGCGTCACCGCACCGTCCGGCACCTCCATACTGACCTCCTGCAATCCGCCGGACTCCCGAGTCCCGATAACCGGCGTGCCGCAGGCAAGCGCCTCAAGGGCAACATTCGGCATGCCCTCCCACCTCGACGGCAGCAGGAACGCATCAGCACCGGCAAACCAATGCCAAGGTGCCTCCTCGTACCCCGCAATCTCAGCCTGGTGCTGAATGCCAAAATCGCGAAGCATGTTCTCCAGTTCCGCCCGCTCGGGCCCGTCGCCAAGAACAAGCAGTCGTGAACTGGCATCCGCGTTGCGAAAGATACGCAATAAACGGTCGAACCCCTTCTGGAACGTAAGACGACCCGCCGCAACAAATCTCGTTCCCGTCCCGGACTGCCGGGCAGGCTCTGCAGCCAATCTTCTAATTTCGAGAACGTCAATCGGGTTTGGCAGCCGGACAATCAGAGTTTCCGGTACGCCATAATCGCGTATGAGTTCTTGAGCCATCAGATCAGACTGGCAGATCACGACGTCTGCGTGTCGATAAAGCAATCGGTACCCAAGCTTCAGCGTTCTTGTGAAGGCGAGTTGGGGTAGCGATGCGGAGGGCGTATTAGGTTCGCGTATAATGACTTTCGGTCGACGCGCAAGCATCGGCCGGATCATGAGCACCGCTAGGTTCAAGTACCCGAAGGTCGAGAAGATCGCATCAGCGTCTATCCGTCGCAAAGTCTGAACCAGTCGCGGCAACGCGTGCCGCAGGCGGTGGACATTCAGCGAGTGTATTTCGACGTCCGACGGAACGAGTTGCGAGAGTGGCCCGTGCTCGTTGAAGACCACGATCGCTGGCGCAAATCTGCTCCGGTCAATGCCGCGGAGGAGGTTCAATGCTACCCGCTGCGCGCCACCCCCATCGAAATACGGCAGGACAAAAACGACGCGCTGCTGGATCACGTTGGTCGACCGGATGACGGCCATACAAATCGCAGAGATGGCTTGATCACGAGCCGAGGGCGGAAACGAGATCGCCTTTGTTTCCTCTCTATCGAGGCCTCTCCCGACCGCCATTGGTCAAACAGCTTGCGAGATGACATAACCAACAAGATGGTGAGGAAAATCAGATAGTAACCCGTTCGATACCGTATTGCTGAGCCGGGATTCATAACCCCGAACGGGTAGTTCGCAAACAGCAGCCAGAACCCGGCAAACGTGCTCATCAAAAAGCTAAAAGCCGGCATTCTAGGGAGTTGGACAACCAGATAGACAACGATCAACAGCAGCAGAAACAGGCTCTCAACCAAAGAGACCATTTGTAGGGGATTTCGAAGTGCCTCTTCGAACGTCGGGCCAACGAAACTGAGAAGCATCCCATACGGCGCGCGCCAGAACACATCATACTGCTGCTGCCAGAACGCTTCGCGTGTCGAGAAGCCGGCATCTGTGATGAAGTGCACGACAACCTGAAATGACAGATCGTCCAGACGGTCACGGAAGATATAGAGTTGGGACACAGACACTATGCTGACAAACAGTAGCAGCGCTTCATATTGACGTACGAACCGCGACGCCCAGGTCAGAGAATAGATGAATAGAAGCGATACCAAGTAATGTGGCTTGAACACAGCAAGCACAGCCGCGGCAAGCGGATGAATCAGTCTTAGTCTGGCAGAGTTGCGATACAGTTCTATGAGGTAGGAGCAAGACACGCCGGCAGCAAAAACAACCAACGCATCCTTCGATGCGACCGAAGACCATAAGTTGAAGCTGGGTGCAAGCACCAATAGCGCCGCAAATTTGCGCAGATTTGCCGGTATGGCGTTCAGGAAGCGATAGATTCCGTAGAACGCGATAGACTGAAAAAGTACGTTGATGGCGATCTCGTTGCCGGACGTCACCTTGGCAAACAACACGCCGAGCGCTTCTGTAACTTGGGTAGAGTCGAGCAGCCAACCAAGCCCAGGTGATCCACCGAATTTCTCGGCGTTTCCCTGATAGCGCACGGAATCGCCAAGCGTTGTGAACCGGACAACAACGAGCTGGCCTGCGACGGAACAGACGCAGCGGTACAGGAAGTACAAAACCCAAAAAAACCGCCAACCAATCA
>JANQMQ010000437.1 GCA_028279995.1 Candidatus Phaeomarinibacter sp.
CGCCGTCCTTCGTTGGCACTGGGGCTTGGTGCCTTGCCGTCGAGCCCGGCCTTCATCCAGGCAATGTCTCCGCCGGCACAAAAAGCATTGCCCCCGGGATCTCCCGTCAGAACGATAACGCGGGTCGTTTCGTCCTCCTGAGCATCCACGAATATGTCGGCAAGCTCGTGATGCATCTGCTCATCCACCGCATTGCGCAGTTTGGGATTTGAAAGATGCAGGGTGAGGATACCGGCATCCCGCGATGCTGTGATGCGGGTGTATCTATCAAACCGGTCGGACATGGATGGGCCTCTTGCAGCTATGGACAGGGCAAAAAAGTACCGCCGCCCCGTCGATGCCGCAAACCCATGAGGGAAAAGGACAAGGACAGGACGGCGGTGTTTTGTTGAACAGTGATGCCGTCAGGGCTTAGCTGCCGCTGCGGAAGCCTTCTGCCGTATCAGGATGCTTCACGACACCCGGCTCACCGAAGATGAGGACACTGCCGTCAGGACCATCGACCACCGCCGAATACCCCTTGCGGTCGGGACGGTCCACGACTTCGAATGACCGACCGCCATCTGTGCTGTAGCCGACGCCACCATTAAGGCCGGCAAGAACAATTGTGCCGTCGTCAAGCTGGATGCCACCACCGAAGGATTTCTTCGAGCCGGTGTCGACCTGTGTCCAGGTCGTGCCCTGATCTTCGGACCGCCACACATTGCCGCGCATGCCGAAGATGAGAATGTTGCCGTCGTCCAGCGTCATGCCGCCCCAGAAGGAACCGAAATACGGTGTCTTGATGGGTTCCCAGTTGGCACCGCTGTCAACCGAGCGGAAGACAAAGCCCGTTTCAGCTGCGATGAACATGGAGCCGTTCGGTCCTGCGAAGAGCGCATTGAGATGCGGTTCATACTCAAGACCTTCAAGCGGCGGGGGAGGGTCGGGAATGACAGACTGCAGGTTCCATGTCTCGCCACCGTCTGTTGTAGACAGGGCGGTGGAAAAGGCGCCAACGGCAACACCATTGTTTGCGTCCGCGAACCGCACAGAGAAGAGAGGCATTTCCGCCTCTGCATCATCATATTTGAGTTCCCAGTTTTCGCCGCCGTCTTCCGTCTTGATGATCACTGCATCATGACCGACCGCATAACCAACCTTGTCATCCGCGAAATAGATCGCTGTCAGAAGGGCCTGGGTAGGGACTGACTCGGCCTGCCGCCATGTCTCGCCCCGGTCGTCTGATAGAACGACGTGCCCGAACTGGCCGACCGCCACAATGCGCTCACCAATGTCGGCTGCTGCTACCAGCAGGGACTTGGGCGCAAGGTCAGAAGGTGTCGCATAGCCCTTGGTTTCCAGCTCGCGGATAACCGCCGCTTCAGCGGGATCAACCTGTGGCACGGCCTGAGCGGGCAATGCTGCAACGCTGGCCAGAACCAGCGCGGCGATGCCGCCTTTGAAAGCTGTGTTTAGTTTGCTCATGGGTTTAACTCAATCCACTTTGTTGCCTCTCCTGCGAGAGGCCATACATGCAATGGCCGAAATCCGATCAAGGGACGGGATACGGCCAACACTCGATTGTCTGTCCTGCTCTGTTCCCATCCTACACCGTCAGCCTGTTTCATCTACCGAGAAAACGCTCAGCTTTCTCGCCAATCGAACTATGGCTAACGCTCCGGGGCGATACTATGCCCGGGACATTCTGACGGGAGAGGCACAAATCAACAACGGGCCGGACCTCGGGTGTGAGGGCCGGCCCGCCATTGGATCGTGATCAGGCGTTGCGCGACTTAGCGCACACCAAGCTGACGAATGGCTGACGGTGTATACCGGTCAGCATTGAGTTCGTCGGCGAAGTAGTTCACGCCAGGCTCTTCGTTCTGCATGGCCAGAGCAAGGTAACGACCGTTGCCTGTGTCATACACAACTTCCGAACCGGAACCGCAAAGCGGAACATTGTAGCGCTGGATCGTGTGCAGTTCCTGCACGCGCCACAGTTCGCCGCGGCCGTCATACAGCTCAGCCTGAGCCAGCTGCCACGCATCTTCATCAAGATGCTTCACACGGCGGCTGTAGATGTGACGGTTTTCAGGGCGAAGATTTGCTTCGATGGTCCACACGCGGTGAAGCTCGTAGCGGATCTTGTCCTGGTTGAGATGACGCGCCTGGATGTACTCATCGTACGGTGCAGATTCCGCGTCATACGTGTTGTAAGCGATGATCTTTTCGCTCTTGCCCTTGACGGTCCAGTCGAAACGGTCCGGCGCGCCATTGTAGCCGTCGAACGAGTCCGACGTGGACAGGCCATCTGAGTTCGTGCCCGGGTTGTCATAGGCAATGTTCGGAGCGCGGCGCACACGACGCGTGCCCGGTGAATACTGCCATGCCTTGCGCGGGTCGAGCGCACGGTTGAGGGTTTCGTGCACCAGGATCACACTACCAGCAGCACGCGCCGGAGCGGTCGTGTTGGCGATGTAGTAGATCGAGATGTTGCCGAGTTCCTCAGCTGCACCCTTGGACGGGTCAGACCACTGAAGGATGGCTTCGTCCTGCACGGTCTGCAGCGTGTAGTCACCGGTTGCCGTAACAGGAGCAGCCGTAAACTGACGCGTCACCTTGAAGGCACGATAGCGCAGCGTGTGGTTCCAGATCGCTTCCAGACCGGAATTGATGATCGGGAACGGTGAACCCATGATGCCCTTGCCGACACCATTACCGCCACCAACAAGCTCGGACACGACAGCATTGCGCTTGTTCGCTTCATAAACGTACTCAGGGAACGCGCAGGAACGGCGTGTCTGATAGACGTTCATCTTGTAGGTGTCGTAGGTCGACAGCAGCTTCTTGTAACCATCGGTCAGAACAGCGTCGTACTGGCCC
>JANQMQ010000443.1 GCA_028279995.1 Candidatus Phaeomarinibacter sp.
CTACTACGGGCTTGTCGTGGTTGTCTTCGGCACGGCAGGCGTGGTGACCGGAGGCTGGATGGCCGACAAGCTGACGGCCATCGGTTACAAGGACGGCAAGCTGCGCGTCCTGCTTTATGGTGCCGCCGCCGCCATCCCCTTCACCGTCCTCTATCCGTTTGTTGAAAGCGCGACGCTGGCAATGGTGCTGATTGCACCTTCAACTTTCTTTGCCACCTTCTGCACAGGCGCTGGCCCCTCCGGCGTACAGGAGATCATGCCCAATCAGATGCGCGGTCAGGCCTCGGCCTTCATGATCTTCGTGGTCACCATCATTGGCCTTGGCCTTGGACCAACGGCTATCGCGCTGGTCACTGACTTCTGGTTTGCCGATGACTCGATGCTGAATGTGTCGCTTGCCATTGTTGCCACCACCATTCTGGTGATCGCTGTTGCGGTCATCTGGTGGGGCCTTGATGCCTACAAGGCCAGCCGCGACTATCTGGACGAATGGCAAAAGCAGCATGAAGGTGCTGTCTAGCCATCGACCTCAAGCTTTGAAGGCCTGACGCCGGTATTCACTTGGCGTCAGGCCCACCCGCGCCTTGAAGGCACGGTTGAACGGCCCGATGGAGCCAAACCCGACATCCAGCGCGATGGTGAGAATGGGCAGGCGGCGCATATCTGCATTCTTGAGGCGTTGAGCCGCATCCTCGATGCGGTAACCGTTGAGAAAGTCCGAAAAGTTCCGGTACCCGAGTGTGCGGTTGATGATGTCCCGCGTGCGGTACTCCGGCAGTCCGGCGCGGTCCGCCAGTGCACCGACCGTGAGCCCTTCCTGCAGATAGAGTTTTTCCTGCTCCAGCAGTGCAACAATGCGTTCAGCATCCGGGTCGGTGTCAGCAGTAGGCAGGTCGGGCGTTGCGGCAGGCTGCATGGCTGAGAACAGGCCGTTAAACTGCAGCACCGTCGTACAGAGCCAGATCGCCAGCACCCACATGGCGGCGGCCTGCAGCACCAGCAGCCAACTGATTTCGTCCGGCTCAAGCACCACGAGTTCGACCACAGCAATGATCATCAACAGGCTGCCGCCCATGGCCAGAAAGGTACGCCGGAAGCGACGGCGTGCCTCCACCAGATCATTCTCCCGGTCCCGCCATACGCGCCATAGAAGGTGGAGAGCCAGGGACAGTTGAATGGCACCGTGTACTGCCTGCAGGGACGTCGCGATGTCCCCCTCCCCGATATCCTTGAGGACAAGGCGTATCAGCCAGAGAACAAGGAGACTCGCCGGCATCGCCCACTCGAATGCACCGGGTGAGAAATCATCTTCAAAGAGCGCGCGCCCCAGCAGCCAAAGCAGGGCCGGATTGACAACGCAGAAGATAATGACCGGCACCGTGTACCAGGTCACATGCTCTACGAATGGGCAGATCAGATAGGCTGCTGCACCGATGCTGGTCAGCATCCCAAAGCGCCCCAGCCAGTTGTCATACATCCGCAGACCGAGCTGAAGCGCAATCAAAAGCAGCAAGGTCATGCCGCTGAACCGAAGGGCGGTATCCAGAACAATCAGAAAAGGCTGATCAAAGATCATGAGATCGGGACGTCTCACCTGCTGTCGGAAATGGTCACACCGGTGACCTTGCCATATCCGGCCCGAAAGTCTCCTGCCGGAAGTCTTGCCAATAGTTGAAAAGCCTCGCCGATTTCAAAATTGCCCAGCATTTCTGCGAAATCAGCGCGCGCCAGGCCACCACCGCGCCTATCTCGCTCCCCGCACCAAATCCATCCGTCTGCGGCCGAATTGCCATGGGGAGACAACACATGACAGCCGAACTATTCAACGAGACAAGTCCGACCCACCGGGTCAGACACGGACGCGCCGCGCGTCTTGGCTGGATCCTGTATGCGCCGGGCAACGAGACGATCAATGTCCTGCTGCTCTACTTCATCATGGCCCCCTATCTGACCAACGTCGTGGTTGGGGATGGGGTTGCCGGGCAGACCCTGTGGGGGTGGATATCGGCGCTCGGCGCCATCATCGTTGCCATTGGCGGACAGGTGCTCGGCTCGGCGACAGATGTCATCGGTGGCCAGAAGCGTTTCATCGCAGGTCTTGTGGCCCTCGCGGGTACCGGGGCCGCCGCCCTGTGGTTTGCCGTTCCCAATGCAGAGACGACCCTTCTTGTTCTGATGTCGTTGGCAACCCTGGCCATCATGGTGGGTACGGAACTGGCTGGCGTCCTGCACAATGCCATGCTGCCCGCCCTCGCCCCGCGTCACATGGTCGGTCGCCTGAGCGGCACATCCATTGCCACCGGCATCGCCTGGGGTCTGACCGTGCTGGGCACCTACATCGTGCTCTTCATGGTGCCTGATATGCCGTTCCTGGGACTGGACAAAGCCCTGCATGAGCATGATCGCATCTCAGGCCCCATTGCCGGGGCGGCGCTTGTTCTGTTCGCCATTCCCCTGATGCTGCTAACGCCGGCAACCCCGATCCGGCGTGTCTGCCTGCCGATCAGGCGGCTGACGCTGGGCGTAGTGGCAGAAACCTATCGCAGCATGCGCGCGCATCCGCGCATCTCACGTTTCATCATTGCCCGGATGATCTATCAGGACGGGATTGCAGTAGCGCTGGCGTTCGGATCGATCTATGCCGCCGGCCACTTTGGATGGGACGGTCTGGAGCTGGGCATCTTCGGCATGGTGGTGCTGGGGTCGTCCGCCATCGGGGCTTTCATCGGCGGCAAGGTAGATGATCACATCGGCGCGAAGCGGACGATTGTCAGCGCGCTCATGATCCTGCTGGCCGGCATTCTCGGCCTTGTCAGCATCCCCGCCCCTACAGAAGCGGGAACAGGATTCCTCGCGACACCGCAGGAACAGCTCTTCATCGCCTTCGCCTGTGTGCTTGGCGTATCGATCGGCCCTGCGCAGGGATCAGGCCGCTCCCTCATGGCCCGCCTGGCACCCGCGGGGGAAGCCGGGCGATGGTTCGGCATAATGGCGTTGACTGGAAACGCTGTCGCCTTCACCGGCCCCTTGCTCGTGGCCATCGTGACGGACGCAACCGACAGCCAGCGACTGGGGCTGATGGTTTCTCCGGCCCTGATTTTCATCGGGCTGCTGGTGCTGCTTGGCGTAGAGAACGACAATCCAGTGTCACAGGCCGCGTGAAAACTTACCTATCCCGTGCTTGTGGCTCAGAGCCGAGAAGGATAAATGTTCCTTTTTTGTTCTTTATTGAAGGATCACCTTTTCAATGACGACGCAGCATGAAACAGCCGCATCTTTCAAAGCCCTGCATGAAGCATCAACGCCGTTCATTATTCCCAATCCCTGGGATGCAGGGTCGGCAAAATACCTTGCCGCGCGCGGCTTCAAGGCGCTGGCAACCACCAGCGCAGGCCTTGTCTTTTCCAAGGCCAGAAGTGAGGGCGCATTGAGCCGGGACGAGGTGCTGGAGAACGCAAAGCTGATTGTTGAAACCAGCGGGCTGCCGGTCAACGCAGACCTGGAAGACTGCTACGCCCGAGACCTTGACGGCGTGGCTGACACCATTCGCCTGGCGGCACAGGCAGGGCTCGTCGGCGGGTCGATCGAAGACGCCAGGCAGGGCGTTGTCGACCCGCTCTATGGATTTGACGAAGCCCTGGATCGCGTGCGCGCTGCCGTTGAAGGCGCACGGTCACTGCCTTTCCATTTCATGCTGACCGCCCGGTGCGAGAACTATCTCTTCGGCAAGCCCGACCTGGCCGACACGATAAAGCGCCTACAGGCGTTCCAGGATGCTGGCGCAGATGTGCTCTATGCACCGGGACTGACCCAGCTTGATGATGTGCGCAGCCTGGTGTCCAGCGTCGACCGACCGGTCAATGTGGTGGTTGGATTGCCGGGCACCCAGTTCACGCTGGCTGAGTTGGCGAGCGCGGGCGTTCAGCGCATCAGCATAGGCTCAGCCCTTTTTCGGGCAGCGTTTACAGCTGTGGTCGACGCTGCTGATGAAATGCTGGACCACGGAACATTCAGCTTCGCCGGTAACGCGACATCCTTCGGTAGTCTCAATGATCTGTTTGCAGCACACGAGCCTCTGAAAACTCAGTAGCTCTTCGGCAATTCAAGCACCCGTTCGGCCAGGAACGACAGGATGAGTTCCCGGCTGACGGGGGCGATGCGGGCGATCATGACTTCCCGCAGATAGCGCTCGACATGAAACTCCTTGGCATAGCCCATGCCACCATGGGTCATGACGGAACGCTCGCACGCGGTGAAGCCGGCCTCTGCCGAAAGATACTTGGCGGCGTTGGCTTCGGCCCCGCAGGGCTTGCCAGCGTCATAGAGATGCGCCGCCTTCATGCACATGAGCCACGCTGCTTCCAGCTCCGCCCAGCTTGCGGCAAGCGGATGCTGGATTGCCTGGTTCTGGCCGATAGGCCGTCCGAAGACTTCCCGCTCCCGTGCATAGGTCGCCGCCCGCTCCAGTGACAGCTGGCCAAGGCCGACGGCCTCCGCACCGATCAGAATGCGTTCCGGATTGAGGCCGTGCAGCAGATATTCAAAGCCGCGTCCCTCTTCACCGATCAGGTCTTCCACCGGAACCTTGAGCCCGTCGATAAAGAGCGCATTGGAGTCGACAGCCTTGCGCCCCATCTTGTCGATCACGTGCACATCAACCACAGAGCGATCCATGTCCGTATAAAACAGGCTGATGCCGTCCGTCGGCTTGCGCACATCGGCCAGAGGCGTCGTGCGGGCCAGTAGCAGGATCTTGGTTGCGGACTGGGCCGTTGATGTCCACATCTTGCGGCCATTGACGACGTAATGATCACCCTGCCGCTCGGCCCGCGTTTCAATAGCCGTCGTATTAAGCCCGGCATTGGGTTCTGTAACGCCGAAACAGCACCGCTCCTTGCCCGCGATCAACGGCGGGAGGTGCCGCTCCTTCTGCGCGTCCGTGCCGAACACAACAAGCGGCATGGGCCCGAACATGTTGATGTGGATGGCGCTGGCACCGGAGAACCCGGCGCCCGACCGCGCCACCGTGTGCATCACCAGTGCAGCCTCGGTAACACCCAGCCCGGCACCGCCGAAGGCTTCCGGCATTGCAGTGCCCAGCCACCCGCCCGACGCCATGTCGGCAACAAAAGCATCCGGAAACACGCCGTCGGTATCCCGCTCAAGCCAGTAGTCATCGCCATAGGCCGCGCACACCTTGTTCACCGCATCCACGATGGCCTGCTGATCTTCAGTCAGCTCAAACATTCACTTTTCCACTTCGGCTCAGCTTGACGGGAGTTTCCGTCACGTATTTACAGTCATGCCCCAAAGAATGTGAGGGTGGAAATGGCTGGTTTGTATTTTGAAGAATTCGAGGACGGGCTGGTCATCGACCATCCGATCCGCCGCACCATTACCGAGAGCGATAATACGCTGTTTTCAGCGATGACCATGAACCCGGCCGCGCTGCACCTGGATCATCACTATGCAGAGACGCAAACCGAGTTCGGCAAGCCACTGGTCAACTCACTCTTCACACTCGGCCTTGTCATCGGCATCTCGGTCCATGACACGACACTTGGCACGACCGTGGCCAATCTCGGCATGACGGATGTGAACTTTCCCAAGCCGCTCTTTCATGGGGATACGGTGCGTGTGCAGACACGGGTGATCTCCAAGCGGGAGTCCAAGTCGCGGCCCACCCAGGGCATCGTCACGCTGGATCATGTGGCCTTTAACCAGCATGGCGATGAGGTAGCCCGATGCCGTCGCCAGGCCTTGATGCTGAAACGCCCCGCAGAGGACTCCTGATGCGCTCCCTTCTGTTTGTTCCTGCCGACAGCGAAAAGAAACGCACCAAGGCCCTTGGCGGCGACGCCGATGGCCTGATCCTCGACCTCGAAGACTCGGTCGCTGAAAGCGCCAAGGCGACCGCGCGCGATGACACTGCCGCATTTCTTGCGTCCGGCGACCGCCAGGGCAAGGCGATTGTGGTGCGTGTCAATCCGCTGGATGGCCCCAATTGCGCCGACGACGTCGCCGCCATTGCACCGGCACGCCCGGACTATGTGATGCTCCCCAAGGCAACTCCCGAAGGCGTGCAGGACCTGTCTGACATGCTGGCGGCGCACGAAGCCGAAGCGGGCATCGACGTCGGCAGCATCGGTGTGCTGACGGTGTCCACGGAAACACCTGCCGCCCTATTTGCCATGGACGGTTATGTCCACGCGCCGGACCGGCTGGCCGGCCTCTCATGGGGGGCGGAAGATCTCGCCGCAGAACTTGGCGCAACCTCCAACCGGCGCGCTGACGGCACCTATACGGATGTCTTCCGGCTGGCGCGGTCACTCACGCTGGCGGCGGCGCGTGCAGCAGGTGTTCTGGCCATTGACGGCGTCTATACGGACTTCCGCAATGAGGCCGGCCTGCGTGACGAACTGGCTGAAGCCGTGCGCGATGGTTTCGATGCAAAGCTGGCCATCCACCCGGCGCAGATACCCGTCATCAATGAAGCGCTGACACCCTCTGACAGTGAAATCGACCACGCCCGGGCCATTGTCGACGCGTTTGAGGCGGCGCCGGATGCGGGCGTGCTGTCGCTGGACGGCAGGATGATAGACCGCCCCCACCTGCTGCAGGCGCAACGCGTACTCATGCGCTCATCGCAACCCTGACACACGCTGTTTTCATGCAGAATTAGCCATACGCCGATTGTGTGCAGTGCAGCATCCGTGTAAACATTTGGAAACAAAGGCTTTCCGGCGTTATGGTATTCGAAAAGCCACGGGATACAGCGCTTTTCATCAGGGAATGCCACCATGCGCCGCTTGAATATTCAGGATTCCGCCTTCCTCACCGTCGAAACCGACGAAAGCCCGACCCATGTTGCGGGCCTCCAGATTCTTGAGCTGCCACCGCGCTACAAGGGCAACTTCTTTCAGGACATGTTCGACCGGTTTGACCTGTCGGCACCACCAAAGCCGCCATTCAGCCTGAAGCTGGGCGGACAATTGTCCAAGCTGGAACTCACGCCGCGCTGGGTTGAAGACGAGGACTTTGACCTCGACTATCACATCCGTTTCGTCCGGCTGCCCGAACCGGGCACGATGCAACAGCTGACGACCTTCGTGTCGCGCTTGCACGGCCAGCGCCTCGACCGCAACCACCCGCTTTGGGAGTGCTATTGCATCGAGGGCATCGAGGGAAACCGCGTTGCCATGTACATTAAGGTGCACCACGCGCTCGTTGATGGCGTAGCCGCGACCGCCATCATGTCGTCCACCCTGTCACGATCATCCCGCAACAAGATGGACAAGGGCTTCTGGCAGATGGAGCCGAAACGGGCGAAGGTGCCGACCGAGCAACAGATCAAGCGTGACATGGTTTCACTCGCGACCGAGTCTCTGGGCCAGGTCGCTGAAGGTGTCGGCACTACGACGCGCACGCTGGGCGAATTGGGCGGCCGCCTGCTGCGGGGTGGCTTTCATATGCTCTCAGGCGACAGCCGCGAAGCACCCCTGCCCTTCCAGTCGCCGAACACCATCTTCAACACCACCATCACCCGGCACCGCCGCTTCGGCGTTGCGACACTGCCCTTAAGCCGTATCAAGGATGCCGGTCAGAACCTTGACGCGACCGTGAATGATGTTGTGCTGGCCATTTGTTCAGGTGCATTGCGCAAGTACCTGAAGCTGCACAAGTCCCTTCCCGCCAAACCGCTGACCACCATGTGTCCGGTTTCCGTCCGGCCTAAGGACGCGGTTCAGGAAGGCAACTCGATCTCGATGATCATCACCACTCTGGCAACAGATGTGGCAGATCCGCTCGAGCGCCTCGAGGTAATCAAGCAATCATCACGGGCGGCCAAGGACAAGGTGAACCACTTGTCGCGGGAAGCAGCAACGAACTACTCCCTGCTTCTAAATGCAGCTGTGCTGGCAACGAACGCCGTGGGTCTTGGCGGTACCGTTCCGCCCCCCGCCAATCTGGTGATCTCGAATGTGCCGGGCCCACGCGAACAACTTTACATCAACGGCGCCAAGCTGGTGGCCAACTACCCGATGTCTGTTCTGGTGCACAGCCAGGCCCTGAACATCACCGTGACCAGTTACATGGACTCGATCGACTTCGGCCTTATGGCTGACCGCGAGACAATCCCTGATGTGGAAGTCATGGCCGAGATGATCGTCGAAGCCGCCATCGAACTCGAAGATGCTTTCGAGGCCAAGATGGAGCGTCAGGCATTCCAGGCGTCAGAAGCTCTTGCCGGTCACAAGCGCCTGAAAGAGGCACAGGCGGAAGCTGCCGCAAAACGGGCCGCAAAGAAGAAGGCTTCAGCCAAGAAGAAATCTGCCACGAAGACAAAGGTGAAGGCGAAAGCCAAAGCCCGGTCCAAGGCCAAGAAGGCTGTCAAGAAAGCTGTTGAAGCTCCGAAGGCGGACAATGCAAACGCACCGGAAACTATCGCGGTGACAGCGACCGTGGACACACCGGTGGCTCCACCCAAGGACGGTGGGTTTTCAAGCGCCGCGGAGTAACCGACGCACACCTAGGCAGGGGGATTGGGCGAGCCGGCCAGTCCCCCTGCACCGCCGCGTGCGGACAGATACCTGAACCGTAAACTGATGACGGTCGCGGAAAAGATACTGGCAACCAGGAATGCTTCCAGCAATCCAATGGGCCCGCGCTCAAGATAGAGCCCCAGATACCAGGCCAGCGGCACCATGATCATGAAGTATGAGATCAGGTGAAAGCCCGTGGGCACCCAGGTTTCGCCCATCCCCCGAAGTGCGCTCGCCATGACTGTCTGGACAGTGTCCAGGGGCAGCACAATGGCAATGAACGCAATCATGCCGGCGGCGAGCAGAATGAGTTCGGCATCGTCCCCATAGGCCCGCGCAATGGGCTCCGCAAAGCTCATCAATGCCAGACCGAGCAGGCTCATCACGATCAGATTGAACACAAGCCCTGTCCAGCCGGCGACCGCCATCTGGTCCTTGTCGCGCTGGCCATAGTAGATGCCAACGCGCACCGCCCTTGCCGTGCCGATACCAATCG
>JANQMQ010000456.1 GCA_028279995.1 Candidatus Phaeomarinibacter sp.
TAGAGAATATTATCCGGCGGCAAGTAGCCTGCGTCCTCTTCGGCGATAGGTGCCGGAATACCCTTCAAATACCCGGTCTCCCGTGCGGCGTTCGTCACCTTGTGCATGCTGCGGCCAACCAGCACGGTGCTGCGGTCATTGGCGGCGGCAGCTTCCATGATCGTGGCGAGGCGCGCCAGGTTGGACGCAAATGTGGTCACCGCAACGCGACCTGTCAGGGATCCGATCAGCGCCGTCAGGTTCTTGCGCACATCCGCTTCTGAACCGGAACGGCCTGGCGACAACACATTGGTGCTGTCGCACACAATCGCCCGAACACCTTCATCGCCGAATGCCTTGAGCGTTGCCGCGTCAGTTGTCTCACCGATGAGCGGTTCATCGTCGATTTTCCAGTCGCCGGTGTGCATCACGTTGCCGAGCGGCGTTCGGATGGCAATGGCATTGGGCTCGGGAATGGAATGCGTCAGGGTTACAAACTGCATGTCGAATGGCCCCAGCGTCAGATCGCCGCCCAAGGGAATTTCATGCAGCGGCACATCGTTGAGCAGTCCGTACTCCGCAAGCTTGCTTCGCAGCATCGCCGCCGTGAACGGCGTGGCATAAACCGGGCATTTCAGGCGCTCCCACAGATGCGGCACCGCACCGATGTGGTCCTCATGGGCATGGGTCAGGACCAGGCCCAGCAGGTTGTCCCGCTCGCCTTCGATGAACAGGGGATCAGGCGTGATGACATCAATGCCCGGTTCCGTCGCATCCGGAAACGTAATGCCCAGATCAATGGCCAGCCATTTGCGGTCTGCGGCGGGGCCGTAGCCATAGAGATTGAAGTTCATCCCGATCTCGCCCGTACCGCCAAGCGGCAGGAAGACCAGTTCATCATTGATGGCAGCAGGACGTTGGTGTCTAGCCATCTGAATTGCGGCCATAAATCTCGAGCAGGCCAACGCTCGTCACGTCCGGGTCGAACACGTCGATCTTGTCTGTCGCACCATCAAACAGCGATGCGACGCCGCCTGTGGCAACCACCTTCATCGGCTTTCCATACTCTGCTTTCACGCGCTCTATCAGTCCTTCAATCAAGCAGATGTATCCCCAGAAGACACCCGACTGCATGGCCTCGACAGTATTGCGGCCAATTGTCTGCTCAGGCCGCTCAATGGCCACCCGCGGCAGCTTGGCGGCGGCGTCATGCAGCGCCTGCATGGAGAGGTTGATACCCGGCGAAATGATACCGCCCTGAAACGCACCGCTCTCATCAACCACGTCAAACGTCGTCGCTGTACCGCTGTCCACAATCAGCAGCGGCCCCCCATGGGACATATACGCGCCGACGGCGTTGACAAGTCGGTCGGCCCCCACTTCACGGGGATTGTCCATATCGACGGACACACCCAACTCAACATTCTCGCCAATCACCAGCGGCTCCAGGCTCAGATACCGGCGGCTCAGATTGCGCAGGTTGAAAAGGGATTGCGGCACCACGGTGGAAATGATGCAGCCGGTGATCTGGCTGACATCCATCTGCTGCATACGCATGAGTTCGGACAGCCAGACAATGTACTCATCCGCCGTGCGGCCGGTGGCAGTTGATGTCCGCCACTGGGCGCGCCATTCCTTGCCGTCATGGACGCCGAAAACGGTGTTTGTATTGCCGGTATCGATTGTCAGCAGCATGACTTACCTCAGGCTGAGTGTTGGGAGGTGTTGTCCGGGAAAAAGACGTCCCCCGCCGAAATTTTGCGCACCATATCACCTGTCCGGATTTCAAGTGCACCTTCGCCATCGAGCGATACAAACTCGCCCTCAATCACTTCATCATGAAGCCGAACGGTAATCGGACCGCCGACGCCGCGTGCCCGCGCCAGCCAGTCCTCGCGGATGCGGTCAAAACCGGCGCCGGCTTCCCACTGGCCGGTCCGGTCCACAAAGGCCTGGGCCAGCCGGGCCAGCAATTCGAGCGGTGTGAGTGTGACGCCATGTGCCATCAGGCAGGTTGCGGGATAGGGCGTATCGTCGGGAGCAGCGGAGATATTGATGCCGATACCGATTGCCAGCAACGGGCCCGCTTGCGGGCTTCCGGCGGGACCCGGTGCGGACTCGATCAGGATCCCGCTCACCTTGGCATCATTGACGAGCAGGTCATTGGGCCATTTGAGTGCGAGCCCCGCAACACCTGTAGATGCCACCGCGTCATGCACCGCTAGGGCGGTCACAAAGGAAAGTTCCGCAGCCCGTGGCAAGGGGCATCCTGGCGCATAAAGATGCGTGCAGAAGAGGTTTCCGGGTTCGGACATCCAGGCCCTGCCCCGTCGTCCACGCCCGGAAAACTGCGTGTCGGCGGCGATCCAGGCCGGACCTTGGATGCCACTTGCCGCCATGCGGTGCGCTTCTTCGTTGGTCGAGTCAATCTGGGCGTGATGGTGCAGTCCCACACCAGCGGGCCATCCGTCAGGCCGTGTCGGGCGCGTGCTCAGAACAGCGAGCCTGCAGCCGCAGACGCGCTGTCGAGAAGCGGCGACGGGTAGACGAAGAACAGCGTCACGAACACAGCCGCGAGCCCCAGAACGAGACGCACGTCACCGGCCATCGGTTGCTCGAAGGGCGCAGCCGGTTCGTCAAAGTACATCACCTTGATGACGCGCAGATAGTAGTAGGCCCCCACGACGCTTGCGAGCACGCCAATGACCGCCAGCACGTAAAGTCCAGCTTCGATTGCCGCCAGGAACACGAAGTACTTGGCGAAGAAGCCGGCAAAGGGCGGGATGCCTGCCAGTGAGAACATGAGGATGGCAAGCACAATGGCCATAATAGGCTGGTTGCGGGACAGCCCAGCCAGATCATCAATGCTTTCCACGGCCCCTTCCGCGCGGCGCATGGTGAGGATGCAAGCGAAAGTGCCGATGGTCATGGCCACATAGACAACCAGATAGATCAGCACGCCGCGCACTGCTTCTTCTGTACCGGCGGCAAGGCCAATCAGCATGAAGCCCACATGGCCGATGGAGGAGTAGGCCATCAGTCGCTTGAAGTTGTTCTGGCCAATCGCAGCAAAGGCGCCGAGCAAGGTGGACGCCACAGCCAT
>JANQMQ010000471.1 GCA_028279995.1 Candidatus Phaeomarinibacter sp.
GCCCAGCCACTGGGCCTGAGCGCCGGTGGCGATCACGATGCTATCGGCCGTGTAGACCTGACCGCCGTCACCGACGGCGCGGAAGGGGCGGGTCTGGAAATCGACGGACATGATCGTGTCGTCAATCATCTCGGTGCCCACATGCTTGGCCTGGGCTTCCATCTGCTCCATAAGCCATGGGCCCTGGATGACGTCCGCGAAGCCTGGATAGTTTTCCACCTCGGTGGTGATGGTCAGCTGGCCGCCGGGCTGAAGACCCCGCACCATGACCGGCTCCAGCATGGCGCGCGCGGCATAGATCGCGGCCGTATAGCCTGCTGGACCGGCGCCGATGATGAGAACTTTTGCGTGTTTTGTCTGTTCGTTGGCCATTTTCTGGGCCTTTCGCCTGATTGGTCGTGATTTGGCGTTGGGGTGCGGCTCGGGGCGAATCCCCGTGAGCCGCCATAATAGCCGAATGGATGCCCTCAACATGGGTCTTGTCACCCTCAGATCAATTACCCCATCGGTTACAGACGGGATAGATCACGGAGATATGACAAACCCATATCGAGAGCAGGCTCGCTGTGGCCGGGCGGCCTAGAGGGCTTCGGCGTGCTTGCCGAGATAGTCAGCGACGCTTGACGCGTCCGCCTTCATACCGTCATCGCCCTTCTGCCAGCCGGCCGGGCAGACTTCGCCCACTTCTTCGTGGAACTGAAGCGCTTCAACCATACGCACGGTTTCGTCGGCATTGCGGCCCAGCGGCAGGTCATTGACCAGCTGATGGCGAACGATGCCGTCACGGTCGATGACGAAGGTGCCGCGCAGGGCCACTTCATCCTGATGCAGGATGCCGTACTCACGGGTGATCTGTTTGGAGACGTCCGCCACCATCGGGAACTTCACCGGGCCGAGACCACCGTCCTTGGGTTCGGTGTTGCGCCAGGCATAGTGGGTGAACTGGCTGTCGATGGAAATGCCGACGACTTTCGTGTTCATGGCTGACAGCTTCTCGACCCGATTGGAGTAGGCGAGGATCTCGCTCGGGCAGACAAAGGTGAAATCAAGCGGCCAGAAGAAGACAACACCGTAAGCGCCCTTGAGGTGCTCCATCAGGTGAAAATCTTCCTGGATGAAGCCGTCTTCCATGACGGCGGCAGCGGTGAAATCCGGGGCGGTCTTGCCTACGAGGACAGTCATTATGCGTGGCTCCTTAAAGCAACGTGGAGATCAAAAAATAAGCGGGTGGCGCCTGAGGCCGGGGAGGACGGTCGACGCTGACTAGGCAACAATTCCACACCCGCAGGCTGCAAATTAGAATTCTTCTAATGATATGCAAGGTCAGAAGTATGGACATTTCCGCACACCGGACCTTCCGCCTGTGGATAGCTCTCAGCAGAGAGTCGATATGGCGCCTTGGGCCTGATGGCTGACATTTTTGAATCGGCCCTGAACCCGGTAATTTCGGCCTGTGGAAAAGTCGAAAAGGTGAATCGAAAGAGTCGGTTGTGGCGCTCCGCTGCGGACTCTCCAACTGCCCGTGGCGTGAACGTCGGGTGCGCTGTTTCCGTCTGTGCACGGAACTGTGGATAAGTGCGAAAATCCGAGTCCGGAGAGTCAGTTAGCAGATGAATTTGATCTGCCTACTGAATCGCGCAAAACCCCTGTAATTCTGGGGCTATGGGCCGCTGCGGCGCGGTGTTGGAAGAGTGAAACCGAGTGTTTCCATCCGCTGACGGATTTCCGCTGCGGCGCGCAGTGTCTCGGACAGGGGCGTGTAGCTCCATGTCTCGAAGGCCGATCCGGAGAGGTCCCGGGCGATCCCGCGGGCCTTGAGTGCATCATGGAAGTGGTCGAATTTCTCGGATCCGCCGGTGAGCCTGGCCACGTAAAGCGGCTTGTCGCTGGCTGCCGCTTCAGCTGCCATGTTGACGCTGTCCTCGGTGACCACGATGGCATCCGCAAGGGCGTAGAGCCCGAGGATCGGGCTGTCGCCCGTGCCATCCCACAGCCATGCGCCGAGACGGTCGGCATGGGTTTTTATCAGAGCTTCGTTGTCTGCCCCGGTCCGCCGGGAGGTGGTGAGGGCAAGCGTGCCGCCGGAAGAGGTCTGCAACTGCTCCAGATAGTGGAACAGCTCGTCGATATTGGTCCGGGTGAGGGTGTAGGCGTTGCTGGACCCGCCGATGGCAACCGCAATGAGGGGACGCTTGAGATGGGCAAAGGCCGGTGTCCATTTGCTGGCAGCAGCCTCGAGCCGCCACGGGAGAACCAGATTGGGGGAGCCGAGGATCGGCAGCACGTTTTCAGCTTCTGCCATGCCGTCATGTTCCGGCGGCACCACCAGATCAAACAGGCCGGGCGAGACCCGCGGGTTCTGGCACTGGACGACGAAGGTGCGACCCTGAGACTGCTTCTTGATGTGGATGGCCAGCGGCACTGATTGCCGACCACACGCGACCACCAGATCCGGCCATGTACCGGCCAGTGTTTGCTGATTGTCTGCTGAAAGCCGATTGGGCACACGCCCCCACAGAGGCCAGGCCGGTTCCGGCAGCCAGCGCCATGGCGCGCGGGCAGTTACGTGTAGCGGCACCGGAGCGTAGCCAGCCGCTTCAGCAAGCGCCAGGCACTGGTTTTCCATGCCGCGTGCGCCGCCGCTGATTGCCCAGGCAATGGGTCGCGCATCCTCAGACTCTGTCTCAGCGCCGGCCATACTACCTGTTTGCGTAGGGTCTTGGGACATAATCGTTCGTCTGTGCGCAATTTTATTGCGCGATCCTAGAGGGCTGCGCTATGAGTTCGCTGGCTCTTACGAGTCACTATCACCACTCTTCTAGCAGGGGCGCACGCTTTCATGCAGCGGGTAAAACTCGACGCGATAGACCGAAAGATACTGGCGGAGCTTCAGGCTGACGGCCGCATGACCAATGTGGAGTTGTCCAACCGGGTCGGTATTTCCGCGCCGCCCTGCCTGCGCCGTGTCCGTGCCCTTGAAGAAGCGGGTCTGATCGAGGGCTACCACGCCCAGCTGTCGGAGCGGGATTTGGGGTTCGACGTCACGGTCTTTGCCATGGTGGGGCTGCACAGCCAGGCGGAAGCGGATCTGCGGGCCTTTGAAGAGCGGGTGAATGCGTGGCCGCTGGTCCGCGAATGCCACATGCTCAACGGCGAGATCGACTTCATCCTCAAATGCGTCGCGCCGGACCTCGCCAGCTTTCAGAGCTTTCTGACCGAGAGCCTGACACCGGCCCCGAACGTTGCCCATGTGCGCACATCTCTCACGATCCGCCGGTCGAAATACGATCCCGGCGTGCCCGTCGACATGATGGAGCCGATTGAGGCCTGAACGCTGGTAGCACGGAGGTCGCGAAAGTTGAGAAGCCTAATCACTTTAGGCAAGTCACCCGAGATCAATGCGTTTCAGCGCAAAGTTCTGCTTCTTGTCCGAGACATCTCGGCTCGCGACGGCGTAGATGTCGTGGGCGAGGTCTTCCCGGCTGACAATGAACTGACTTACGTGAAGTGTTCATGCGAGGAAGCAGGCGTCTTGTTTTTTCTCTACCACAATGGCGCACATCTAATTTCTGAAGATGCGGACCAGCTTTTTGAGGTTGAGAGTTATTCAGACCATTCTGCTCTCATGCGAGAATTCTTAGACTCGTTCACATGTGCCGTGTCAGGACGCAGTGTTCAGCAATCTCATCCCTCCGCACTCCCTCCAGCTTGACCGGAGGGTCCACTCGGGTTGGTTTCTGGCAAGGGGTCAGCGGTTAGGCTCGTGAGCTTCCGCCGATGCTGCGGCAAGCAGGCCTGAGAGTAGGCCTTCCAGCCAAAGCCGAAGGGATACGGTCTCTTTTGTTCAGGCCTGAGGGCTACTTAAACCGCACCTTCAGAATCTCGTAGCTCTTGCCGCCGCCGGGGGTGGCAACCTCGACGCTGTCGCCGGCTGTCTTGCCGATGAGGGCGCGGGCGATGGGGGAGGAGATTGAAATCTTGCCTTCCTTCACATCGGCTTCGCTGTCACCGACGATCTGGTAGGTCACTTCCTCGTCGGTATCTTCGTCGACGATGTCGACCGTCGCCCCGAAGGTGACGTTCTTGCCGGAGAGTTTGGACACGTCGATGACGTCGGCGCGCGCAAGGGCATCCTCAAGCTCGGCTACGCGGGCTTCATTGAGGCCCTGTTGTTCCTTGGCGGCGTGATACTCGGCGTTTTCCGACAGGTCGCCATGCTTCCGGGCTTCGGAAATCGCTGCAATGATGCGCGGGCGCTCGACCGACTTGAGGTTCTTGAGTTCCGCCTCCATGGCCGCGTGTCCTGCGGCGGTCATGGGAATCTTTTCCATCTCGTCATCCACTCACAAATGAATATGACCCCGCCGCCACTGCGCGCCGGTGAATTCCGGGTCATTGGCGTCAAGGTCAGCGTCAGCCACCGTATCCCTGGGTGACCTGCAACGCTTCGCGTCAACTGGCGAATATGACCTTTGGGGCCCTGTCTCTCGCTGCGCCTGTTGGTGCGCGCGCCTGACCGGGAGGCCCCTGAGGCCGAAAAATAAAGACGCCGGGGCTTGGCCCCGGCGAGGGCACGTACTTCAGAATAATTTTTGCGCCGCGTCAATACATTCCGGTGCGGCTGTTAACACCTTGATTTCCTGACGCTTTGTCACCTGTTGCGTCGGGGTTATGCCGCCGGTGTATAGCTCTGCAACGAGGCGACGTGCAGCTCGTCGCCGCGCATCGCCTTGATTGCTTTTGTGGCGGCAATCGCCCCTGAGAGTGTCGTGTAGTAAGGGACCTTGTTCTGCAAGGCCGCCCGGCGCAGGGAGGCTGAGTCTGCCAATGCCTGCGCGCCCTCGGTGGTGTTGAACACCAGCTGCACATCGCCATTGGTGATCGCATCCACGATGTGCGGCTGGCCTTCCAGCACCTTGTTGATGCGGGTTGCCTCGATGCCGTTTTCCTCAAGGAAGCGGGCGGTGCCGCTGGTGGCCACCAGTTTGAAGCCCATCTCGATCAACTCACGGGCCGGCGCGATGATGCGGTCCTTGTCCGTGTCCTTGACGGAGATGAAGGCTGTGCCTTCTTCGGGCACCGTCGTGCCGCCGCCCAGCTGGCTCTTGGCGAAGGCCACACCAAAACTCTTGTCGAGGCCCATGACTTCGCCGGTGGAGCGCATTTCCGGGCCCAGAATAGTGTCGACGCCGGGGAAACGGGCAAACGGGAAGACGGCTTCCTTCACCGCGATATGGTCATAGTCACGCTTCTTGAGGCCAAAGCTAGCGAGCTTCTCACCAGCCATCACACGCGAGGCAATACCGGCGACGGGTGCGCCCAGCACCTTGGCGACAAACGGC
>JANQMQ010000678.1 GCA_028279995.1 Candidatus Phaeomarinibacter sp.
CGCAGCCATAGCCTGTGAGGAAGACGCCGAGCGTCATGCCCGGCCGCTTCTTTACAGAGAACTTCCGCGAACCCGACGCGCAACTGGGCTATCTCATCGGCAACTGGCTGACCATGGGTATGACCCTATCACTGCCGATGGTCATCGCCGGCATCTGGTTCATCTGGCGCGCCAATACCGAGCCTCACCTGGGCCATCAAACATCGCCAAAACCAACCAAGTAAAACAACACATTGTAAGACAACGAGTACATGTCAGAGCTTTCAAAGATCATTCGCGACGAAATTCGCGAAGCCGGGCCAATGCCTGTTGCCCGCTACATGGCGCTGGCACTCGGCCACCCGCAACACGGCTACTACATCACCGGCGATCCTCTGGGTACGGATTTCACGACCTCACCGGAAATCAGCCAGATGTTCGGTGAACTCATCGGTGCCTGGGCAGCTGATGTCTGGCATCAGATCGGCTTGCCTGTTGCTTTCACCCTCGTGGAACTCGGCCCGGGACGCGGCACCCTCATGGCGGATGCTCTGCGCGCGGCGTCCGGCCAGCCTGGCTTCGCCAAGGCCGCTCGCATTCAGATGGTCGAAACCAGTCCTGTTCTCAGCCGGGTACAGCAGGCCACACTGGACCCGATTGTCAGCAAGTATGGTTATGCTGAACCGGAATGGCTCAGCTCTATTGACCAGCTTGGGGAAGGCCCGCTCATCATCATTGCCAATGAGTTCTTTGATGCTCTGCCGATCCGCCAGTTCATCAAGACTGATGATGGGTGGCGGGAGCAGTGTGTGGCGGAAGTCGACGGCAATCTGGTCTTTGCACCCTCCGCAACACCGGAGCCCGGCGGCCTCCTGCTCGCGCCATCCCTGAAGGATGCACCAGTGGGCGCCATCGCCGAGTTCTCCCCCGCTGCCACGGCCATCATGACAGAGCTGTGCCAGCGCATCTCCAATACCAGCGGGGCGGTGCTGGCAATTGACTACGGGTACACAAAAAGCGCAGTGGGCGACACGCTGCAGGCCATGCGCGACGGGGAATTCGTGTCGGTTCTTGACGCCCCCGGCACCGCGGATATCACGACCCATGTGGATTTTGAGGCCCTGGCCGCATGTGTCACCAGAGGGACAAGAGCACACCCGGTGACAACACAGGGCACTTTCCTGCGGCAGCTTGGCCTTGCCCAGCGCGCTGAAATGCTGAAGCGCAGCGCCACGCCGGACCAGGCGCAGGCGATTGACGACGCCGTCGACCGCTTGACCGATGACGATGCAATGGGGACGCTGTTCAAAGTGCTGGCGGTCACCGCTGGCAACATCGAGCCCGCAGGACTTTAACACCATGCCCACCCGCCCACTGCATGCCATGGAACTGGAAGACCTGCCCGGCATTCGCCATGGTTTCTACACCCGCGTGGGTGGTGTCTCGACAGGCATCTACAGGGGACTTAACTGCGGCCCAGGCTCGAATGATGACGCAAGCGCCGTTGAACTGAACCGCACCCGTGTCGCCATTTCCATGAACGTGGCCCCGGAAAATCTGATGTCGCTCTATCAGATCCATTCAGCAACCGCGATCACGGTGACAGAACCATGGGCGGACGATGCGCGACCTCAGGCTGACGGCATGGTAACGGCAACCCCAGGCATCGCCCTTGGCATCCTCACGGCTGATTGCGCCCCGGTGCTGTTCGCTGATCCAAAGACCGGCATCATTGGCGCGGCCCATGCTGGCTGGCGCGGCGCACTCGCCGGTGTTGCGGAGGCAACGCTCGAACAGATGGAGACTTTGGGAGCCCACCGTGCCGAGATAATTGCCGTGGTCGGACCGACCATCAGCCAGCAGAACTATGAAGTCGGCGGAGACCTGCGGACCCAGGTCCTGGCGGACGACAATGACAATGCCACCTTCTTTGTGCCGTCAGATCGCCCGGATCACTGGAGGTTTGACCTGGAAGCCTACGTCCTGAAACGCCTCCGACAGGCAGGCGTAGGAACCATGGCCGGGCTGGGAGAGTGCACCTATGCGGATGAGGACCGGTTCTTCAGCTTCCGCCGCACCACCCACCGCGGCGAAGAGGACTATGGGCGTCAGATTTCCTGCATCGCCCTGTCCTGAGTCCTGCGCCGAAGCGATCTCCTCAGGCCAACAGATATCAGCATGATCGCCTATACTTTGCGCAGCACGACAAAACGTGATTCGATTCACGCGACCCACCGCGCAGTAGCGCGCTTATCAGGCGACCCGACCAAAAGATGACGCCCGTCCGTTCCATATGTGTTGCCATCACAGCGCTGCTCGCCACCGCCAGCTGCGGCACATGGGGCGACGAGGCAGAAAACCCGCTGGATGTGACGACACTGGATTTCACTCGGCCCGGCCTTGCCGTGGCACCCGTCATCGGCGCACCGGTCGAGGCAAGCACCCGCCTGACGGAAATCATCTCGAATGCTGCTATGGCACGTGGCGTCCCGCTGGCGCGCGACAATCAGGCCGCCGGCTTCGACTATGTGCTGGAGGGCACCGCCTCTGCCCGCCAGACCCCTGGGGGTACCGTGCTGGCCTTCGCCTGGGATCTGACCGACGCAGACGGCATCCGCCAGCACCGTTTCATCGATACCCAGATTGTGCCAACCCGCTCACCGGACGTTGCTTGGAGCGCGGCCGGCAGTGCCTCTCTATCCCAGGTAGCCATGCAGGTGGCGGATGAACTGGCCGGGTTTTATGGGCAACGGGCAGCCCTGAATGTACCCGGCGGCGTTTCAACCATTACAACCGCCGCCCTGCCGCCCACAGGAGCATCTCCTGCACAGCAGGCGGCTCCTGTAGACCTGACAGGCCCGATTACGCTTCACCTGCGCGAGATCGCCGGGGAACCGAAATCCACGCCACCGATTCTCGGTACCGCCCTGCGCCACGCCTTCCAGAGCAAGGGGGCCAACCTCTTGGCAGCACCTGAGCCCGGCATCCTGCTAGTGACCGGCTCCATGGTTGTCCGCCCCTCCTCCGCAGGCGGTGACATGGTGACGCTGCAATGGGACGTGACCCGGGCCGGGGGCGCACCTGTCGGCTCTATCGTGCAGGAACGCCTGTTTGAGCCGGGCCAGATCAACACCGCATGGCCCCAGGCCGGAGCAGTGGCTGCCGAGGATGCCGTGCGCGCTGTTTACGCGCTGGTGTCTCCTGACCGCGACACCAAGGCCAAAACGGCAGCCTTGAGGGAGCTTCGCGGCTTTACATCGCCGGACGCAAATTGATACAACGCGCCCGCTGACTAGGCGTCACTGAAATGTCATCCGGCGCCGGACACGCTCGCGCATCGACTGCTTAAAAGGGGGCCTCGCACCACAAGCGGGGATCGGGACCGAATGAAGCTTCTTGCCGGTAACTCCAACCGGGCGCTGAGCGAAGCCATCGCCGCCTATCTCAACGTGCCACTGACCAAGGCCATTGTCCGCCGCTTCGCGGATATGGAAGTGTTCGTGGAAATCCAGGAAAACGTCCGCGGCGAGGATGCCTTCGTCATCCAGTCCACGTCCTTCCCGGCGAACGATCACCTGATGGAATTGCTGATCTGTATTGATGCGCTGAAACGCGCCAGTGCGCGCCGCATCACCGCGGTGATTCCCTACTTCGGATATGCCCGCCAGGACCGTAAACCCGGCCCGCGTACGCCAATTTCTGCCAAGCTCGTCGCCAACCTCGTGACCAATGCCGGCGCTGACCGCGTGCTGACGGTTGATCTCCACGCCGGGCAGATTCAGGGCTTCTTCGACATCCCGACCGATCATCTGATTTCCGCGCCGGTCTTTGTGAAGGATATCAAGGACCAGCTCCAAAAAGCAGGCGGCGACATCAAGGATCTGATGGTGGTATCGCCGGATGTGGGAGGCGTGGTGCGCGCTCGTTCACTGGCCAGCCGCCTGGACGCTGATCTTGCGATCATCGACAAGCG
>JANQMQ010000496.1 GCA_028279995.1 Candidatus Phaeomarinibacter sp.
AAGGCAACCACCATCTTGTAGGTCGATCCCGGCGGGTACTGCCCCGCAAGCGTTTTGTTTACCAGCGGGTTCAACTCGTTGTTGGTAAGTCCGTCCCACTCCGCCTGACTGAGCCCGACATTGAACAGGTTCGGGTCAAAGCCAGGCGCTGACACAATCGCCACCAGCTCGCCCGTCAGCACATCCATCACCACAACGGACGCACTCTCGCCGCGCACCCGCTCGGTTGCGTAGCGCTGGATATCCATATCAAGCGTCAGAACGACTTCGTCACCCGGTGTGCCAGGGTCTTTCGCCAGTTCGCGGATGATACGCCCAAAGGCATTCACTTCGACGCGGCTGTTACCTGCCCGCCCCCGCAACTCGTTTTCCAGAAGCCGCTCGACACCCGAACGCCCGACCCGGAAACCCGGCAGCTGCAACAAGGGATCATTCGCGCCGTCTAGATCCTTATCCGTCACTGCAGCCACATAGCCAACCACATGGGCCAGATCTTCGGCATAGGGATAATGACGTGTGTCCCCTACTTCCGGCTGCATCCCCGGCAGGTCCGGGGTATGAATATTGACCTCGGCGAAGGTTTCCCACTCAAGGTTTTCCGCAACTGTCAGCGGAACGAAGCCGCGCTTCTGACGAACCTCACGCAGCAGGCGTTTTCTTGTCCGGTCGGAAATCGCGATGATCTCGGACAGCTTGTCGAGCGTGGCCTCAACATCATCAGTCTGCTCGGGAATGAGCACGACCCGGAAGTTCTGGCGGTTGGTTGCAAGCTTCTCACCGAACCGGTCAACGATCTCGCCGCGCAAGGGTGGCAGCAGCCGGACATTGACGCGATTTTCCTCCGCCAGAATTTCATACTGCTGGCTTTCAATCACCTGCAGGTAGTACATCCGCCCACCCAGTACGGCGAACAGCGCCAGCTGACCGCCGCCGAGAATGGCCGCCCTGCGAGAGAAGAGCTTCTGCTTGTCGGCATCGCGATCATCAAGCGCCATCAGACCCTCCCTACGCCGCCGGTGCCAGGACCGTCAGCTGACGGTTGATCCGGGTAAGGATGAACGAGATCGGCGGATACACCAGCGCCGTTATGCAGGCCTGCCACAGCAGGGGAAGCGGATTGACCGCCTGGCCGTAGTGAACCGAGGCACCAAACCAGCTGATGGCTGCCGCAATGGCGCAGATGGCGATGAAGCCGACCCACAGGATTGAAAAGCTCCGCCCCATGAGGAAGAGGCGCTGTGAGTGTGTCAGGCCATAGGCAGCAAGAAGCACAACCGTATAGAGACCAAGTGGGCCGCCGGACATCACGTCCTGCAGCAGACCAACAAAGAACACGGCCCAGGGCGGAAAGAACTCAGGCCGGTGGACAGAGAAGAAATAGACAATTGTGAGCGTGAAGATCGGCGCAATCGTCCCGCCGGTACCAACTCCCACCGGCACCAGCCCCAGAAGAATACACACAAGCGAAAGCCCGACAGGAACAGCAATCCAGAATGCCTGCGATATATCCCGCATGGCTACTCATTGGCCTCCGTCGACGGCTCATTGTCTGACGCGCTTGCGGCGTCCGTGCCAGCCGCAGCCCCCGGTTCTCCCGCACGTTCCACGATCTGGTCGCCAGCGGCAGGTTCCGTATTGGGCAGGGCCGGCGCAGGTTTGGCCTCATCCGCGATTTCTTCCGACGCCGCTTCTTCGTCGGTGTCGGTGGCAACCCGTGTGGGGAACTCATACTGAAGCACCCGAACGGCACTCGTGCGGTCAAATTCCGAATTGGGCTGGAGACGCGGGCTACCATCGCCAGCCATCACCACGATCCCCACCGGCAGATCAGGCGGCATCAACC
>JANQMQ010000519.1 GCA_028279995.1 Candidatus Phaeomarinibacter sp.
GTACCAGTGGATCAGACCTGAGCTGGCAATTCCCGTGCATGGCGAACCCCGCCACCTGCTGGCCCATGCGGAACTCGCCGAGGAGCTTCAGGTGCCGGAGCAACTGGTGCTCCGCAATGGGCTGATGGCGCGCATTGCACCGGGCCCGGCTGAGATCATCGACGACGTCCCGTCCGGGCGGCTGCATCTTGACGGCCGCATTCTGGTGCGCGCCGGAGAAGCGCCATTGCGCGAGCGGCGGCAGATGTCCTTTGCCGGCAGCGTTGTCATATCTCTGGTGGTAGACGACGACGGCAGGCTGCTCGCAGATCCGGAAGTTGCAGCGACCGGCATTCCCGATCTTGAAGATGATCTGAGCATCGAGGATACATGCGCGGAGGCAGCCGAAGACGCCGTCAACAGAATGCGCAGGTCAGCGAAGCGGGAAGATGATGCCGTTGCCGAGGCGGCTCGCCGTGCCGTGCGGGGCCGGATACGGTTCCTGTGGGACAAGAAACCACCGGTGCGGGTCCTGGTAACACGGGTCTAGATGGAACGCGGGTAAGGGAGTGACAGATGTCATTGGTTGGCGGAATAGCCGTTTATTGGCTGATCTGGTTCTTGGTGTTGTTCGCGGTACTGCCTTTTGGCGTGCGAACCAGCGAGGAAAGCGGTGAGGCTCTGGTTGAAGGAGCAGCAGACAGCGCGCCGGTGCGGCCGTTGCTGTTGCGCAAGATCCTGATCACGACCGGAATCGCGTTTTTGGTGTGGGCCGCGGTTTTTGCCGTGCTGGAGTACCGCTTGATCGCTCTGGACGACATCCCGTTCCTGCCCCGCTTCGAGGAAGGCGCCAAATAGGCAGACGGGCACGCCGGCAAGGTGAGAGAAGTCTTGAAGGAGACCGGACAAGAAAAAAGCAAGGCCCGCAAAGGCCTTGCTTTCTAGTTTGCTTCCTTCCCCTATCGCTGCGAGCAAGCGGTTAGATCGCCGCGCGAAATGGTCTTGGGTTTGCCCTTGATGACCTTGGTAGGGGGAAGCTCTCCTCCCTAAACTTGAGCCATCTTGGAGCGAAAAACGCCCGTGACAGCCCCCTTTTTATTGTGACAGCACTATTACAAGACCCGCGACACCCTGTCACGCGCTTTTTGCATGGCTGTGATGAATTTTATCGCAGTCTGCCGCTAAATCACGCATCGAAGCGTTAAGGCTGAGGTGCCGCTTGACTTGCCGACGCCGGGTAAACAGGCTGTTGTAGATGAGTGCCTGACGGCTCTGCATGCTGCTGCAGGGCCTACGTTCCGTTGGCTAGACACTGGCCGGCTGAAACGGGGGAACAGGCCATCCGCAGCGCTGGCCTGCCGGGATGTGGCGGGTCTGACGGGTGTTTGTTGGGGGCAACCGTATGGGTGTATTTTCAGTACGGCGTCTGGCGTCGTCTTCTGCGCTGCGTTCGGTTACGCGGACCGCTCTGGTCGCGGTCGGGGCTGCGGCCTTCACGGCAGTGAGCCTTGGGACGGCTGAAGCGGCCCGATCATCCAAGTGGATCATCACGAAAGACCATTGGAGCGAATCCGACGAGCGCGGGAA
>JANQMQ010000538.1 GCA_028279995.1 Candidatus Phaeomarinibacter sp.
ATGGCGTCGCCCGGATGGATCTTGTTCTCGATGCCGTCGAGGCCGGCCATCAGCATGGCTGTGAAGGCCAGGTACGGGTTGGCGGTCGGATCCGGGAACCGGATTTCGATGCGCTTCGCCTTGGGGCCTGAACCATGTGGAATGCGGCACGAAGCAGAACGGTTGCGGGCGGAGTAGGCCAGCAGGACCGGAGCTTCATAGCCAGGCACCAGACGCTTGTAGGAGTTGGTGCTCGGGTTGGTGAAGGCGTTGATCGCCTTGGCGTGTTTCAGAATGCCGCCGATGTAGTAGAGGCAGGTGTCTGACAGGTCGGCATAGCCGGAGCCGGCGAAGAGCGGGTTGCCATCTTTCCAGATTGACTGGTGGCAATGCATGCCGGTGCCGTTGTCACCGAAGACAGGCTTCGGCATGAACGTGGCGGACTTGCCGTAGGCATGGGCAACGTTGTGCACGACGTACTTGTAGATCTGCAGCTTGTCGGCAACGCGAACCAGTGTGTCGAACTTCATGCCAAGCTCATGCTGGGCAGCAGCCACTTCGTGGTGATGCTTTTCAGTCTCGACACCCATTTCCTTCATGACTGTCAGCATCTCAGAACGCAGATCCTGCGCGCTGTCGATCGGGTTCACAGGGAAGTAGCCGCCTTTGGTGCGCGGGCGGTGACCCAGATTGCCGATTTCGTATTCCGTGCCGGTGTTGGACGGGAGTTCTACGGAGTCAACGCGGAAGCCCGTGTTGTAGGGGTCGGCTGAGAACTGCACATCATCAAACACAAAGAACTCGGCTTCCGGGCCGAAGTATGCCGTGTCGCCAATGCCGGACTGCTGCAGGTAGGCAAGCGCCTTCTTTGCTGTCATGCGCGGGTCGCGGTCGTAAGGCTGGCCCGCAGGGTCTGTCACATCACAGGTGATTGCGAGCGTTGTCTGTGCGTAGAAAGGATCGATCACAGCTGTTTCGGGGTCCGGCATCAGAACCATGTCGGACTCGTTGATTGCTTTCCAGCCTGCGATGGAAGAGCCGTCGAACATGGTGCCGTCGGCGAACAG
This sequence comes from Candidatus Phaeomarinibacter sp., assembly GCA_028279995.1. Taxonomy (GTDB): domain Bacteria; phylum Pseudomonadota; class Alphaproteobacteria; order CGMCC-115125; family CGMCC-115125; genus Pyruvatibacter. The sequence continues at coordinate 1,047 of JANQMQ010000538.1, forward strand.
GTCTTCGTCCACGAGATCCGTGTCGAAGGTCACATGCTGCATCTTGCCACGCGGATCGGTGAAGCGGAGGTCAACGTACTTGACGTCTTTCTCCTTGATCATCGCCAAGATTGAAGCTGTATCGGACATAGGCGCTATTCCTTTCCTTGTGGTCTTAACGCGTTGGCCCCATGTTTTCGGGACCGAGTTTCGTAGTCGTTCTGCGACCGGAAAGTCCCCCCAGCCGCATCTAAAACCTGTGCCGCCTACACGGCTGCCTCGCCGGTTTCGCCGGTGCGGATACGCACGACTTCCTCGACATTTGTGATGAAGATCTTGCCGTCCCCGATGCGTCCCGTGCGGGCGGCGTTCTGAATGGCTTCAAGTGCCGGGTCTACCTGCTCTTCACCAAGCACAATCTCGATTTTCACTTTCGGGAGGAAGTCCACCACATACTCGGCGCCGCGGTAGAGCTCGGTATGGCCCTTTTGACGACCAAACCCTTTGGCCTCTGTTACCGTGATGCCCTGAAGGCCCACATCATTGAGAGCCTCCTTCACTTCGTCGAGTTTGAACGGCTTTATTATGGCCTCGATCTTTTTCATGCCTGTCTGCCCGTGCGACGCACGCGGCCTCCCATACTAGTCCTCTGGCCGGCAGCCGCTGAAACAGGGGATGGCGCCGTACCGGATGAGGTCCGCACTAAATTGTGCCAGACGCATAGCACGCCGCATGCCAGAGAGATCGGTCGTCAAAACACTAATGAAATCAAAGATTTCGTTAACGCTCGTGGCAAGCATAGTGTGCTTTGATGGTGTTATTGCACAAAAATAGTGCTGCAAGCCCATTTTTTATGCAGATGAAACGCCTGTTTCTTGACCATCCACCGAACGGCAGATGCTGAAGGCGGCGCTTGCCAAGGTTTGGCGGTTGCTGGCATGTGAGGGGCAGTTTTGATTGCGACGTTAAGCGAGAGTGCTCGGGACTTATGAAGGCGCCAAATCCGGTTTATGGCTCGCAGGGAACCACCATCTTTGCCGTGATGTCAGGTCTTGCCCATGAGCATGGAGCAATCAATCTCGGCCAGGGGTTTCCGGATGACGAAGGCCCGGACGACATTCGAGCCGCCGCTGCCCGGGCCATAGTCGACGGACCAAATCAGTATCCACCGATGATGGGAGTGCCGGAACTTCGCTCCGCCGTTGCTGATCACGCGCGCCGGTTTTATGGCATGGATCTGGACTGGCAGAGCCAGGTGCTCATCACCTCCGGCGCAACTGAGGCACTGGCCGCTACCCTGGGCGCGCTGCTCAAGCCCGGTGACGAAGCAATCCTCATTGAACCGTTCTTCGATATCTATCTTCCGGTGATTGAGGCAGCAGGAGCCACAGCCAGATGCGTTGCACTTCAGCCGCCCGCCTGGCGCCTTGATCTGGACGAGCTTGAGGCGGCGTTCTCGGACAAGACCAAGCTCATTTTGCTGAACACGCCCCACAACCCGTTGGGTCGTGTGTTCAGCAACACTGATCTTGCGGCAATCGCAGACGCCTGCCGCCGTCATGATGTCATCGCCGTATGCGACGAAGTTTATGAGCACATGGTCTTCGACGGATTGGCCCATACGCCACTCATGGCCCTGCCGGGAATGGCAGACCGGACGGTGCGAATCCAGTCTGCCGGAAAGATTTTCTCTCTC
>JANQMQ010000685.1 GCA_028279995.1 Candidatus Phaeomarinibacter sp.
CGCTTGTCCGTCCGGCAGCAGTGCCGGAAGCTGCCACCAGCCAGGCAGGCATGGTGGAGGTTCCGCTCGTCAAGCTTGCCTGGGCCCGCAGCGGTGACAAAGGGGATAAGGCCAATATCGGCATCATCGCGCGGGACGAGAGCTACCTGCCATACATCGCCGCATCTATTTCCGAACAGGCAGTAGCGGAACGCTTCGGGCATTTCCTTGATACCTCCAATGGCGGCGGTAAGGTCGAGCGGTTTTTCCTGCCGGGCTCTCACGCTTTCAACTTTTTGATGGATGATGCATTGGGCGGCGGCGGCGTTGCCAGTCTGCGGGCGGACCCGCAAGCCAAGGCCTATGCGCAAATCCTTCTTGATCATCCCGTGTCCGTGCCTGCGGACCTGGCCGGGAGACTGTAATGGCGACCTACCAAAGCAAGATCGACACGAAATCAGAAAGTTTCGCCAGGAACCGCGCGGACATGCTGGCGCTGATCGACCAGCTGCGCAGCTACGAGGCACGGGCTGCCATGCTGTCTGAAAAGCGCAAGCCACGCTTCGAGGAACGCGGACAGCTGACGCCGCGCGAACGGCTGGAGCGGCTACTTGATCCTGGCATGCCGTTTCAGCGGCTCTACAACATGGCGAACTTCCTGGTCGACGATCCCGATATCGAGACCTCCGTTCCCGGCGCCAACATCATCGCCGGCATCGGTTTTGTCAGCGGTGTACGCTGCATGGTCTATGTGGATGACAGCGGCATCAGCGCCGGCGCCATGACCACGCAGTCCGTCGGCGTCATGCGCGGCGTCATGGAGTGCGCCAAGCGGCAGAAGCTTCCGTTTGTGCATCTGGTGGAAAGCGCCGGGGCCAATCTCTTTCAGTACACGGTCGAACTGTGGGCCCATGGCGGGCGAATGTTCTACGACCTGGCGCAGCTGAGCGCAGCAGGTATTCCCACCTTCGTGGTGCTGCATGGGCCGTCGACAGCAGGCGGCGCTTATCAGCCGGGCATGAGCGACTATGTCATCGGCGTAAAGAAGAACGGCATGGCGGCTCTTGCGGGGGCGGCTCTGGTCAAGGCAGCAACCGGCGAAGTGGCTGACCCGGACGAACTCGGTGGGTCCGAAATGCATGCCAGCACGACAGGGCTGGTCGAGTATGTGGCCGAAGACGATGCCCACGGGATTTTGATCCTCCGGGACCTGATGAGCCGGATTGACCACAACAAGCAAATTCCTGCGGCGCCCAGGCGGACATACGAACCACCGGTTCTCAGTCCGGAGGACATCGCGGGCACTGTGCCGGTCGATTACAAGCAGCCCTATGACGTGCGCGAGGTCGTTGCACGTGTGGTGGATGGCTCTGACTTCGTGGAGTTCAAGCCACGCTATGGCCCAGCGACCGTCTGCCTGCAGGCGAGCATCATGGGGCATGCCTGCGGGCTGATCGGCAATAACGGACCTATTGATCCGGCAGGCGCCACCAAAGCGTCGCATTTCTTCCAGCTGTGCGACCAGTCGGACATGCCGATCATCTTTCTTAACAACACCACCGGTTACATGGTGGGCACAGAGTATGAGCAGGCGGGCATGATCAAGCATGGGTCAAAAATGATCCAGGCCGTCTCGAATGTCCGCGTCCCGAAGATTTCACTCTACATTGGTGCCAGCTTTGGTGCGGGCAATTACGGCATGTCCGGCTATGCCTATGAGCCTGAATTTCTGTTTGCCTGGCCCAATGCTACCACCGGTGTCATGGGCGGCGAACAGGCGGCGGGCACCATGGAAGAAGTGGCCCGCAGCGGTGCGGCCCGTCGCGGGCAGGACGTCGACGAAGACGCTCTGGCCCAGCAGCGGGCCGCTGTCGTCAAGCTTTTCGATGATCAGTCTACGTCCTTCTACACATCCGGACGATTGCTCGATCACGGCATTATTGACCCACGCGATACACGCAAGGTGCTCGGCTTTGCCCTTCAGACCATCTGGGAAGGGCGCAACAAGAAACTGCACTCCAACAGCTTCGGCGTTGGCCGTCACTAGAGGCAGGACACATCATGACAACACTCCCTGACGTGACCGGCGTTGAGCTGGAACTGGACAAAGGCTGGCTCACCATCTGGTTTGACCAGCCGGAGACTCGTAACGCGCTGACCGACGAATTGGTGGACGGTGTCCGCAAGACGCTTGAAGCCGTCCGCGACGACCGCGACGTGCGCGGCATCACCCTGCGCGGCAAGCACGGCGTCTTTTGCGCCGGCGGCAATCTCAAACAGTTCAAGGCATCCTTTCAGGGCAGCGGCAGCGATGGCGGCGGGTCGCGGGAAAACACCATTGAGATGTCGAAGGGCGCGGCAGTTCTCTTTGATCTCATCAACGAGGCCCCGCAGGTGGTGATCGCCATCATTGAAGGCGCCGCCATGGCAGGTGGCTTCGGTATGGCATGTTGCGCGGACGTGGTGATCTGTGAAGCGAATGCGAAATTTGCCATGACGGAAACAGCCATCGGTATTTCGCCGGCGCAGATCGCACCGTTCGTGATTCAGAAGCTCGGCTATGCAACGGCTCGCCGGCTGATGCTGACGGCAGCGCGTTTCAATGGCGAGGGCGCGCATGAATTGGGCTTCGCGGATTTCGTTGCCGGCGATGTAGACGGCCTCAATGCCATTGAGCGCCAGATCCGCAGTCAGGTCCTCAAATGCGCCCCGGGCGCCATTGCAGATACCAAGTCACTGATTATCGCCTTGCCGGACATGACACGTGACGAAGCCATTCAGGCGGCGGCGGAGAATTTCACGGGACGGCTCCTGAGTGACGAAGGTCGCGAGGGGGTTGCGTCGTTCCTTGAGAAACGCAAACCCGTCTGGGCACAGAGCTAGGGATATCACGCAGATGCGCTTCAATTCCATTTTGGTGGCCAATCGCGGAGAGATCGCGGTTCGTGTCATGCGAACGGCCAAGTCGCTGGGCTACCGCACGATTGCGGTCTATTCGGAAGCCGACGCGGCCGCGCCGCATGTGAAGATGGCCGATGACGCGGTGTGCCTTGGTCCGGCGCCGGTTGGGGAGTCCTATCTTGATCCCGCCCGTGTTCTCAAGGCGGCGGCGGATACAGGCGCACAGGCCATCCACCCGGGCTATGGCTTTTTGAGTGAAAATGCCGACTTCGCCCGCGCCTGTGAGGCTGCAGGACTGGTCTTCATAGGCCCGCGGCCGGATGCTGTTGATCTCATGGGCAACAAGGCCGAAGCCAAGCGCCGGATGATTGCCGCAGGCGTGCCGTGCGTGCCCGGCTATGAAGGTGAGGACCAGGCAGACGACGCGTTCATTGCAGCCTCGGCTGACATTGGCTTCCCGGTGATGGTGAAGGCGGCAGCAGGTGGCGGCGGGCGCGGCATGCGTCTGGTGCAGGACGCCGCTGATCTGCCCGATGCCATCAGGCTGGCGCGGTCTGAGGCAGAGAACGCATTCGGCTCCGGTGAACTGATCCTTGAAAAGGCCATCGTTCAGCCGCGCCATGTGGAAATTCAGGTGTTTGCGGACGAGGCCGGCAACACGATCCATCTGGGTGAGCGCGACTGCTCGGTTCAGCGCCGCCACCAGAAGGTCATTGAAGAAGCGCCGTGTCCGGTCATGACCGAAGACCTTCGCGACAAGATGGGTGCGGCTGCGGTCGAGGCGGCTCGTGCCATCAACTACCGTGGTGCAGGGACTGTTGAGTTTCTGCTGGGTGCGGACGGGCAGTTCTATTTCCTTGAGATGAACACCCGCCTTCAGGTCGAGCATCCGGTGACCGAACTTATCACCGGGCTTGATCTTGTTGCCTTGCAGATCAAGGTCGCACAGGGCGAGACTCTGGAGCTTACGCAGGATGATGTTTCACTGACGGGTCATGCCATAGAGGTCCGGCTCTATGCTGAGGACGTAGCGGAAGACTTCCTGCCGAGCACCGGACATATCGACCTGTGGGCACCAGCTGCGGGTGAGGGCATTCGCATCGATGCGGGTATTGCCACGGGACTTGAAGTCTCGCCTTTTTACGATCCGATGATTGCCAAGGTGATGGCCCACGGCCCCAACAGGGATGTCGCCCGCCAGCGGGTGATCGACGCTTTGCGCCGGACAGCCATCTTCGGGCCGCAAACCAATCGTGACTTTTTGATCGATGCACTGTCTCAACCGGTCTTTGCTCAAGGTGGCGCAACGACGGCTTTCATCGGCGAGACCTATTCTGCCGATGACCTTGCCCGGCGCGTGCTATCAGCGGAAGCACTCGCGGCAGGGGCTGTGCTGCTTTACCGATCCGAGCAAGAAGCCGCAATTGAAGCATCAATTGGTGTCGATGCGGAATTGCTCAACTGGAGCAGCTCCGGGCGCCTGTCCACAACCTACAGGTTTGGATCAGCGGATGATGGCGTATCAGCCACCGTCATTGCCCACGACAACAACGGCTGGACGGTTGAAGCAGAAGGTCGCTCTATCAGGATTGTTCTGCAATCCGCAGATGAGTATTCCGCCCGCATTCAGATTGATGGCACAGTCCATGACGTTGTCTTTGCCATTCCAAGACGTGGCATGGTCCATCTCAGCATCGAGGACCAGACGGTCAGCCTGATCAATCTGCTCGCCCAAGCGGGCATGGCGGATGATACGGCAGGCGGCGGGCGTGTTCTGGCACCGATGCACGGACTCATACTTGAAGTGCATGTGAGCGAGGGACAGACAGTCTGCAAAGGGGACCGGCTCGCAGTTCTCGAAGCCATGAAGATGCAGCACCAGATTCTGGCTGAGGTGGACGGCACGGTGACGAACATCGCCTGTGTGGCGGGCGATCAGGTGCCGGCAGGGGATCTGCTTGTTGAAATAGAAGTGGATGAAGAAGAGGCTGCCTGACGAGCGGCGGCCCGGGAGAGAGACACATGAATTCCCCTATCTGCGACATGCTGGGCATCGAGTTTCCGCTCATTGCCTTCACTCATTGCCGTGACGTGGTGGTGGCCGTCTCCAAGGCAGGCGGCATGGGTGTCTTTGGCGCGGTGTCTCTTCCGCCGGACCGGCTGGAAGAAGAACTCGCGTGGATCGATGCGCATATCGACGGCAAGCCTTATGGCGTTGACCTGATCGTGCCCAACAAGTTTGAAGGCAAGAACGATGCGTTCGATCCGGACGCCATTCGGGCGGCCGTTCCAGAGGGGCACAAGGATTTTGCTGCCGACATTCTAAAGCAGTACGACATTGATGCGGACGACATTCGCAATCCCGGCTCCAACTCTCTGAACTTTGCACAGAACCTGCGCGACGACGGGGCCGCTTCCAGCCTTGAAGTCTGCTTCCGCCACCCGATCAAGCTGATTGCCAATGCGCTGGGCGTGCCTCCGCAGATCATGCTGGATCTCGGCAAGAAACATGATGTGGCGGTGGCTGCCCTTGTCGGCGCGCGCGAACACGCGGTGCGGCAGGTGGAGGCAGGCGTCGACATTCTTGTTGTTGCAGGCGGCGAGGCCGGCGGCCATTGCGGGGATGTCTCAACGATTGTGCTGGTGCCAGAAGTGCACGAGGCCGTGCAGGCCATGGGTGCGTCGACACCCATCCTGGCCGCGGGCGGCATCACCACCGGCCAGCAGATGGCGGGCGCCATGGCCATGGGTGCCGCCGGTGCCTGGTGCGGATCGGTCTGGCTGACAACAGCAGAGGCCGAGACCAATCCGGTCGTGAAGGAGAAGATGCTGGCTGCATCGTCGCGGGACACGGTGCGCTCGCGTTCGCGCACGGGCAAGCACTCACGGCAGCTTCGGTCGCCCTGGACAGATGCCTGGGAAGCCAAGGAAGCGCCGGAACCTCTCGCCATGCCATTGCAGGGTCTGGTCTCGGAGCCAGCCCTTGGCAAGGTGGACAAGCTCAGCCAGTCGGGCCACGAAGGTGCAAAACAGCTTGCCTCTTATTGGGACGGGCAGGGGGTTGGCTTGATGAAGCAGAGCATGTCGGCGGGTGCCGTTGTGCAGCAGTTCAAGGAAGACTTTCTGACCGCGTATGAGCGGCTGACGGGATATGTGGGCGGCTGAGGCACCTCGGCTGCGACACCAAAGAGG
>JANQMQ010000551.1 GCA_028279995.1 Candidatus Phaeomarinibacter sp.
AAGTAGGCCACCGGGTCATACCCGCTGACTGCAACATTGCTGAAAAGGCCTGTATAGACCGGATCTTTGGCCGCATGCGCTGGCACAGCAAAGAGAACCGCTGCGAACAGTAACACGACGGACATAGCGATCTGGATGGAAAGGCGTGACACCGGACCACCGTTTTGAAGCTGCGTTTCGAACCTGTGCATCTGTTTAAGTCTCCTTCAAAAGCGGCGCTTGCAAAGGTGACAGCGCCTCGCATCTCGTGCGGAGAGAATGGCGCCTGGCTGATCGATTTCCCAATCACAAGAGGCACCCCAATTCTCACACTCTGCTGACAGGTTCGTGTCCATGGGCTCAATCACTTGTGAACAGATGTCACGCCATGCCCCGACCTCTGTTAACCCGGCGACAGGGAGTAAGGGGCCATCTTGACGGTGAGCCCGGTCGCAAGGCCGCGCGTCGCATTCACTGAAACCAGCCTGAAAGAGTCCCGTGTGCCCAGGATTTCTCCCCTTTTTGCAATGATGCTCGCACTGGTCGCCTCTGCCGGCGCGATCGCTTTCGCGCTGCTGCCTTACGGCGGGCCGCCGGATCATCTGCAGGGATTGGCACACGCTGGCGCTTTCCTGGTCATCAGCTTCCTGTTTGCAGGCAGCCTTCCCCGCCGCCCGTGGGGTGGCCTGGGTGTGGCTTTCATACTTGGCATCGCAATAGAAGCGGCCCAGGCATTCGTACCGGGGCGGTCAGCCAGTGTTGATGATATGGCGGCCAATGTGATCGGCATTCTGGCCGGCGGACTTCTTTACGGTGCCCTGAAACTGGTCCAGGCGCTTAAGACCACCCCACCCGCGTAAATCAATACTGGCCGCATGGTTTCTGCTACCCTTAACACGCTATAGGGGTATTTGGGCAGGAAACCGGGGCAATTGCATCCGTCGAATGTAAAAAACACGCCAAAAGACGGCTGCAAGCCAGCCCGCAGAGCCGCTTTTGCATCCAAGGCAGCGCTCGCCATGGTCATGGCGGGTGTGACTGGCTTTCCGCCCTCTGCTTTTGCCGGTGCCTGGCCCCAACCCAAGGGGCGTACAAGCGTCATCGTCCGGCTCGCAGCAACCGGGGCGAAGAATGCCTTTGATGCAACTGGCAAGGTTGCCGGAAACGCCGATTTCGAGAAGATCGAGATCGATACCTATCTGGAGCATGGGTGGCGTGAGAGCATAACGCTGCTTGCAAAGCCAACCCTTCAACGCACCACGGTCGGCTCTCAACGGCAGACCGGCCTGGCCACACTGGAAGCCGGCGCCCGGGCGCGACTGTGGGAGTTTGAAGACGATCAGTCGGTTCTGGCGGCGCAGGCAAGTGCCATTTTGCCGATGCGCGAACATGACAGGCAGAACCCGCTGATTACGTCCGGCCACACGGATCTGGACGCACGTCTCCTGCATGGCGTGCCCGGAAGCCTGCTTGGTTTCCCTGATTTCACTGATGCCCAACTGGCCTATCGTCATCGCGGCGGCGCAGCGCCTGACGAGATACGCCTGGACATGACCTATGGCGTGCATGTGAGCCCGGACTGGACCCTCATGACCCAGTCATTGACAGTTCTCACTACCGGTGACGCGCGCTCGCCATTCCAGCATTTCATCTCGCAGAAGATACAGTTGTCTGTCCGTTGGCAGTTTGCGCCCGGCAAGCACATTGAACTTGGCGGACTAAAGACACTCTCTGGTGTCCAGACTGTGCGTGAGTCCGGCGCCATGCTCTCGCTTTGGACGAGCTTCTAGGTCATCAAGACCTTCCCCAGTCGGCCACTGTCACCTGCTCGTAATATGGAGCCGTCATGACTGGGGTTCCTCATTTGGAAATTCGCCCGGAGACACAACATGCGCCGCACGGCTCACCTCGCAGGCACCACAGCCGCCGCCATCATTGTCGGACTGACACTTTCTCAGATGGCGACTGCCTGGGCTGAGGAAGTGTCAGTCCGACAATGATGGCGGCGGCTGTGGGGCCTCCGGGGGGAGCCGTGCGGCGCATGTTGTGTCTCCGGGCGAATTTCCAAATGAGGGACCCCAGTCATGACGGCTCCATATTACGAGCAGGTGACAGTGGCCG
>JANQMQ010000564.1 GCA_028279995.1 Candidatus Phaeomarinibacter sp.
GAATAGACGAGATCATTCCAGTCCGGGATCTGGTTATTCACCGGGCAGCCATTGTGGCAATAGGGGATGCCGCAATCCATGCAGCGGGCTGCCTGGTTCTTGACGCCCTCTTCGGACATGGGAATGACGAACTCGCGGAAGTGGCGCACGCGGTCTGATGCCGGTGCGGACGTGCGGTCCTGACGTTCGATCTCAAGAAAGCCGGTGACTTTACCCATCTGGCTTATCCTTCACAGTCTTTAACTTCGGTTCGTGACACAAGGTTTGAAGCAGCGAAATGATTACTCGCCCGCTGCCTTGAACTCGGTCGCGGTGTTCTGGTTTGACGCCTTCATTTCTTCCAGTGCGCGGCGGTAATCGACCGGCATCACCTTCACAAATTTCGGCAGATAGGCTTCCCAGTTGTCGAGAATCTCGCGGGCGCGGGCAGAGCCCGTGTAGTCCGCCTGGTTCTCGATCAGCTGACGCAGGCGTTCTGCGTCAAAGCGGGTCATATCTGAATTGACGTCGACACGGCCATGGGTTTCAAGGTCACCGCCCTGGTGGCCCATGCGTTCCATGGCGTCGTCTTCCGCGGTGATGTGCTCCAGCTCAACCATGGAGAGGTTGCAGCGGCGCTCAAAGTCACCGGCTTCATCCAGCACATAGGCGATGCCGCCGGACATGCCGGCTGCGAAGTTGCGGCCGGTTTCACCCAGCACAACCACAACACCGCCGGTCATGTATTCGCAGCAATGGTCGCCAGTGCCTTCCACAACGGCGATGGCGCCGGAGTTGCGCACAGCAAAGCGCTCGCCTGCGACACCACGGAAATAGCATTCGCCGGTGATGGCGCCATAGAGCACCGTGTTGCCGACGATGATGCTCTTCTCCGGCACGATCTTGGCGTCCGGGTGCGGGTAGATGACCAGACGTCCACCGGACAGGCCCTTGCCCACATAGTCGTTGGCTTCACCGGCAAGCTCGAAGCTCACGCCGTGCGCCAGCCATGCCCCGAAACTCTGGCCGGCAGTGCCGGTGAGCTTCACGGAGATGGTGTTTTCCGGCAAGCCCTTGTGGCCGTGATGCTTGGCGACTTCGCCGGACAGCATGGCACCGGCGGAGCGGTCCATGGAGTTGATGGCGGTGTTGATCGTGACAGCGGTGCCGTTCTCGATGGCCGGCTTGGCTTGTTCGATGAGCTTGCGGTCCAGAATGTCGTGGATCGGGTGGTTCTGTTCTTCCTCGTGGCGGATGGCCACGCCGTCCTTGTCCGCCGGGCGGGCAAAGAGCTTGGACACGTCCAGGCCTTCCGCCTTCCAGTGGGCGACAGCTTGCGTCTGGTCGAGGACATCCATCTGGCCGGTCATGTCGGCCAGGCTGGTGAAGCCCATTTCGGCCATGATGGCGCGCAGTTCTTCGGCCACATAGAAGAAGTAGTTCACCACGTGCTCGGGCAGACCGACGAAGCGCTTGCGCAGGACGGGGTCCTGGGTCGCAACGCCGACCGGGCAGGTGTTGAGGTGACACTTGCGCATCATGATGCAGCCCGCAGCGATGAGCGGTGCGGTCGAGAAGCCGGATTCGTCGGCCCCCAGCAATGCGCCGATGGCAACGTCACGACCGGTGCGCAGGCCACCATCCACCTGAACGGCGATGCGGCCACGCAGGCCGTTGGCGACCAGCGTCTGGTGGGTTTCGGCAATGCCGAGTTCCCATGGAGAGCCAGCGTGCTTGATGGAGGTCAGCGGGGAGGCCCCGGTGCCGCCTTCAAAGCCCGAGATTGTCACATGGTCGGCGCGGGCCTTGGAGACGCCGGCGGCAACCGTTCCGACGCCGACTTCAGACACGAGCTTGACGGAGATCGCGGCGGCGGGATTGACGTTTTTCAGGTCGTAGATCAGCTGCGCCAGATCTTCGATCGAGTAGATGTCATGGTGCGGGGGCGGGGAGATGAGGCCCACGCCCGGTGTTGAGTAGCGCACCTTGGCGATGACCGCGTCGACCTTGTGGCCTGGCAGCTGTCCGCCTTCGCCGGGCTTGGCACCCTGGGCCATCTTAATCTGGATCATGTCCGCATTGGCGAGATACTCAGCCGTCACGCCAAAGCGGCCGGAGGCCACCTGCTTGATGGCGGAGCGCATGCTGTCTCCGTTCGGCAGGGGCGTGAAGCGGTCCACTTCCTCGCCGCCTTCACCGGTGTTGGACTTGCCGCCGATGCGGTTCATGGCGGTTGCCAGGGTCGTATGAGCTTCCCGGCTGATGGAGCCGAACGACATGGCGCCGGTGGCAAAGCGTTTCACAATCTCCTTGGCGGGTTCCACGTCATCGATGGAGACGGGCGTGCGGCCCAGCTCTTCGGCTGACTTGAGACGGAACAGGCCGCGGATGGTCATCAGCCGCTTGGACTGATCGTTCATCGCTTCGGCAAAGGCGTTGTACTTGTCCTGGCTGTTGCCGCGCACGGCGTGCTGCAGGTCAGCAACGGACTCAGCCGTCCAGGCGTGGTCTTCGCCGCGGATACGCTGCATGTATTCGCCGCCGACGGAGAGGGCGTTCTTCAGAACGGGGTCCGAGGAGAAGGCACGCAGGTGACGGCGGACGGTTTCTTCCGCCACTTCTGCAAGGCCGACACCTTCAATGTTGGTGGCGGTGCCTCGGAAGTATTCGTGCACGAACTCCGTCGACAGGCCGACCGCGTCAAAGATCTGCGCGCCGCAATAGGACTGGTAG
>JANQMQ010000573.1 GCA_028279995.1 Candidatus Phaeomarinibacter sp.
CGATTGCGAACAAGACAAGGACGATGCCAAACCCGTCCTCGCCCACCGGCTTGGGAAAGTAGATACCGCGATTGTTGATGAAGATGCTGTCCAGCAGCGACAGGCTGTCTCGTGGACCTGGCACGGCGCGCAGGACGGCGAAGTACCAGAAGAAGATGTGGAGCAGCAGTGGTATGTTCCGCATCACTTCCACATAGGCAATGCATATCTGCCGGATGAGCCAGTTCCGCGACAGCGAGCCGACCCCCACAAGGAAGCCGAGAATGGTAGCGATGACAATGCCTATGATCGCAACCAGCAAGGTGTTCAGCAGACCGACGAAGAAGGCGCGGCCATAGCTGGATTCTTCCGTGTACGAAATCAGAGACTGGACGATGCCAAAGCCAGCGGTCGTATCAAGAAAGCCGAAGCCGGACGCGATATTGGCGCGTTCCAGATTGCCGACGGCATTGGTCCAGAATTCCAGGCCAACCCAGACCACAAGCGCAAGCGTCACCAACTGGTAGACGATGCCGCGGATGCGCGGATCATTCACCAGCGAGGCCTTAGCGGCTGGCGCGGCAGAAGTGGCTGTGGAGGGATCGGTCATTCAGTTTTGAGCATACACAAAAACGGCGCGCCGATCTCTCCTCTGAGCTACCGGCGCGCCTTGTCTTGTTACAGCAATGTCCTAGCGAACGGGAATGGCGTATTGCAGGCCACCATCCGTATAGAGCGCGTTCTGGCCGCGGGCGAGCCCGAGGGGTGTATCGACACCGAGATTGCGCTCGAAGCTTTCGCCGTAGTTGCCGACGGCCTTGATGGCATTGAGTGCCCAGTCATTTGACAGGCCCAGCGCATCACCGAACGACCCTTCTGTTCCCAGCAGGCGCTTGATCTGGGGATTGTCGCTCGCTGTCATCTCGTCGGCATTGGCCGCGGTCACACCAAGTTCCTCAGCAGCGACGAGCGCATTGGGCGTCCAGCGAATGATGTCCAGCCACTGGTCATCCCCCTGACGAACGGCCGGGCCAAGCGGCTCTTTGGAAATGATGGTGTCGAGAATGATGTGTTCGTCCGGGTTCGTCAGCTTGAGGCGCTGGGCGGCCAGGCCGGACACGTCCGTGGTGTAGACGTCGCAGCGATTGGCATTGTAGGCGGCCACAACTTCGTCCGCCTTCTCGAAGGCCAGAACCTTGTACTCAAGATTGTTGGAGCGGAAGAAATCTGCCACGTTGAGTTCGGTCGTCGTGCCGGTATTGGTGCACAGTGTGACGCCATCAAGCTCCAACGCATTCGTCACGCCGACTTCCTTGCGGATCATCAGACCCTGGGCGTCATAGTAGTTCACGCCGGCAAAGTTGACGCCCAGCGACGTATCGCGGTCGAGTGTCCAGGTAGTGTTGCGGGTGAGCACGTCAATCTCGCGGGACTGAAGGGCCGTGAAACGTTCCTTGGCGCACAGCGGCGTGAAGCGGACAGCGGTTGGATCACCGAAGATTGCCGCCCCGATGGCCCGGCACAGATCCACATCCAGACCCGTCCATTCGCCCTGGGCATCCGGGTTGGAGAAGCCGGGCAGCCCCTGGCTCACGCCACACTGGACATAGCCCCTGTCCTTGACGGCTGCGAGCGTGACGTCGGCGTCGGCAGGCTGGGCAGTTGCGCCCTGGGCCGAGAGCAGTCCCATCGCCAGACCAGCGAGACCTGCCAGCGCCGGGCGTTTAAGGGCGTGAATGGTGGTGGGAATCATGAAAATCTGTCCTCACAGTCGAAATGCGGAAGCCGACATAGCTCGTAGCGCGATTTTTGCCAGCGTTTGTGCCAGTGTACCATCCTCTGGGGCCCCGGCTAGAGGCATACGGCAACACTTCGGGCCGGGTTTTCGCGCCCTTCAGACCGCACCAGAACGCATATGTGGAAGCGATGAAAGACAAGACAAAAATAGTTCACGCCGGTCGCGACCCGAAATCAAATCACGGTGCTGTCAACCAACCAGTGTATCACGCCTCCACCATTCTCTATCCGACCTATGAGGATCTGAAGCACCCCAAGACACGGGTTCAGTATGGCCGCCGCGGGACGCCGACCACCTTTGCCCTTGAAGACGCCATCATGGCGCTGGAAGGCGGCGCGGGATGCGCGATCG
>JANQMQ010000594.1 GCA_028279995.1 Candidatus Phaeomarinibacter sp.
ACGTCTGCCTTCTGCGCGAAGTAGAGGTAGCGGCGGCTGGCCTGGCTTTCACCGGCGAAGGCTTCTTTCAGGTTTTCAAGGGTTTTGGATTCTGCGAGTGACATTTTAGGGGATCCTCCTCATGCGTAACTCGGGCGATACTCGACGCGAAAAGCGTCGGCGCGGGCCGATGAGGGGTCTTTGCTTCACCCCCGCGCCCTACACCGCAAACGTAGTTGCGGGCCCCATCCTGTCAAGGCTGGAACAGGTCTAAAAAGCGCGGAAGCGCCTTGTTTTTGAAAGAGTTTTTGCGAGTAATTCTCAGATGTAAGGGCCGTCTGGCGCCAAGTCTTTGAAGCCAAAGACCAATCGGCGTCAGCCCGCTTTCCGGTCGCCGTGGACACGGACAATGACTTCCACGCGCTCAAGGGTCGCACCCTCAGGCACCTGCGGCAGGCCCTGCACCTCAATCCCGTCGCCGGGGATGTCTTCAAGGCGCGCATCATCCACATGGTAGAAATGATGGTGGTCACTCAGGTTGGTATCGAAGTAGGTGCAGCCACCATCAACGACCACCTGCCGCAACAGACCTGCATCGGTGAACTGGTGAAGCGTGTTGTAGACCGTCGCCAGGGAGACCTTTACGCCGCCCTTTGAGGCTTCAGCATGAAGGGCTTCCGCCGTCACGTGCCGGTTGCCGCCATCAAACAGCAATCGTCCCAGGGCAATACGCTGGCGCGTGGGCCGCAGCCCCTTGTCGCGCAGGGCCTGAATGGTCTGTGCATAGGGACGGTCACCGGACGCAAGCATATCTCCTGCTGGTGTCTGTGATCCGGAAGCTGGGTTGGTCATGGCTTTGCGGCCCTGGTGTCAGACGGGCAGGCGTGCCCGCCGTTCTTTGGAATGATTACAACGACACCAAAAATGTGGTGTGTCTCAATGACTTGTCAAGTCACAAGCCTGCGTGAGACCGTCGCCAGGTCCGGCGGAAACACGGTTTCTGCGGTTTTTTCGAGGTCCTCAAGGGTCCACCAGCGCATTTCCTGCAGGGCGTCGCGCTCATCCGGCTCCGTTCCGCCGGTAAAAACCGGGTCGTTGGACGCACACCGTCCATGGAAAAACACGTCGCGGCCGCGCCAGTGATTGCCGTTCACTTCGAAGGTGCTTTCGTGCACATGCACCGGACCTTCGAGCGGGACTGACAGGCGCAACTCTTCATCAAGTTCGCGGATCGCGGCCTCCAGATCGCTTTCGTGATCCTCCGCCCGGCCACCGGGGGTCGCCCAGAAGGCAAAGGGTTCGCCGGCCTGTGTCAGCTGAAAGCGCAGCAGCAGCACCCGATACATCGGGTCCATCAGGATCACCCTGCCGGTGCGGCGGAGTTCGGGTGCTGCCATCGCTCTTTAAATCCCAACAGGTCCTAGTCGTCTTCGCGCGTGCGGATAAGCTCGTAGGGTCCGCCCTTTTCCAGACCGCGCTGATAGGCCGGGCGATCATGCATCCGCTTTGTATAGGCAATCAGATTGTCATAGCCGTCGAGGCCGATGCGGCTTTCGGCAGCTTCACAGATGAAGGTGAGCATGATGTCAGCGCCGGTGAGTTCATCGCCCATGAAGAACAGCTTCGAGCCAAGCTCGCTGTTCATGTAGCCCAGATGCAGCGCGATTTCGGCGTCGATGACCGGCTGCAGCGGCTCGCCGCCTTCCCCAAGCATGGAGGTGAAGAGCTTCATCAGCAGCGGCACCATGGCGGAGCCTTCCGCGTAGTGCATCCACTCGTTGTACTTCTCAAATTCCGGCGTGCCGGGGGCGGCCATGAACTTGCCACCGCCATAGGTGCGAATGAGGTAGTCCACTGCCGCGCCTGATTCCGCGATGTGGTGATCGCCGTCCTCGATGATCGGCGATTTGCCGAGCGGATGGGCCTCTTTCAGCTCCGGCGGAGCGCGGTTGATCTCGTTGCGCTTGTAAAATTTGATTTCATACTCCACGCCCAGCTCCTCCAGCAGCCAGAGAATCCGCTGGGAACGCGAGTTGTTGAGGTGGTGAACGGTGATCATCTGGACATTCTCCGGTGTTTTGAGCAGGCGGGGATACAGTTTCGCTCCCACTGGCACCCAAGTGCGCCTGCCATGCAAGGAATTTCAGCCTTAGTTTTGCTTGATTTTGCTTGCTTTTGCTAATCCCTCGCGTGTGCTACCAACGCGAACTAACAACGAAAAACGCGCCAGGACCGATATCGACCTCATGACCACAGTTCAGCTCGCCTCAGGCCCCCAGAAGTCCAGCTACACCTATGATGACCTCATTGAATGCGGTCATTCGCGCCTGTTCGGGCCAGGCAATGCGCAGCTGCCGCTGCCGCCGATGCTGATGTTTGACCGGGTCACCGAGATCAATGCCGATGGCGGGGAAAACGGCAAGGGTGAGATGATCGCCGAACTCGATATCAAGCCGGATCTCTGGTTCTTCCCGTGCCACTTTGAAGGCAACCCGGTGATGCCCGGTTGCCTGGGGCTGGACGCCCTATGGCAGATGGTCGGGTTCTATCTGGGCTGGACCGGCGCCAAGGGCGCGGGCTTTGCACTGGGCGTGGGTGAAGTGAAATTCCGCGGCAAGATCGTGCCGGAGACCAAGCTTGTGACCTATCACGTGACGTTCAAGCGGGTGGTCAACAGGCGTCTGGTGCTCGGCATTGCCGACGGCATCGTGCGGGCCGACGGCGAAGACATTTTTGAGGCGAAGGATCTGCGTGTGGGCCTGTCCACGGCCTAGTTGCCGAACCGCAGAAACTTCCGGCGCTGTTGCGCCAACTGACTTCAGGCGCTCCGGCGCCACGCGACATTTGGGCTGAAGAGGTATTTTGATGAGGCGAGTTGTCGTAACGGGCATGGGCATCGTGTCGTCGATCGGAAACAACACCCAGGAGGTGGCCGCATCCCTGCGCGAGGCCAGGTCCGGGATTGTTGCCGAGCAGACATATACGGATATGGGTTTCCGCAGTCAGGTGGCAGGGACTCTCAAGGTCGACCTTGAGGAAGCCCTCGACCGCAAGACGCGCCGCTTCATGGGCGACGGTGCGGCCTATGCCTATCTTGCCATGCAGCAGGCTGTCCGCGACGCAGGCCTTGAAGAGAGCGACATCTCCAACGAACGCACCGGCGCCATTCTGGGCTCCGGCGGTCCGTCCACATCCGCCATCGTGGCCGCTGCCGACATCACCCGCGAGAAGGGCCCGCGCAAGATCGGCCCGACGAGTGTGCCCAAGGCCATGTCGTCGACCATCTCCGCCAACATCTCGACCCTGTTCAAGATCAAGGGCCCGAGCTACTCCATCGCGTCCGCCTGCACCACGTCCACGCACTGCATCGGCAATGCGACGGAACAGATCCAGTGGGGCAAGCAGGACCGCATGTTTGCCGGCGGCGGTGAGGAACTCGCATGGTCGCTGTCATCGCTGTTCGATGCCATGGGCGCCATGTCATCCAAGTACAACGACACACCGGCCACAGCCTCGCGCGCCTATGACGTCAATCGCGACGGGTTTGTCATCACCGGCGGCGGTGGCGTCGTGGTGCTTGAAGAGCTTGAAGTCGCCAAGGCCCGCGGCGCGAAAATTTACGCGGAAGTCGCGGGCTATGGTGCGACCTCTGACGGTGCCGACATGGTGGCACCGTCCGGTGAAGGGGCTGCCCGCTGCATGCGCATCGCCCTTGAAGGCGTCGGCGAGAAGGTTGACTACATCAACCCGCATGCCACCTCGACGCCGGTGGGTGACCCGCCCGAAATCCAGGCCATTCGCGAGGTCTTCGGCAATGACATGCCGATGATCTCCGCCACCAAGTCCCTCTCCGGCCATGCGCAGGGCGCGGCCGGCGTGCATGAGGCGATCTACTCGCTGATCATGATGGATCAGGGCTTCGTGTGTGAAAGTGCAAATATCGAAGAGATCGACCCGGAAGTGGCGGACGCCAACATCGTCAGAAAACGGGTTGATAATGCGGAACTTAACTGTGTCCTCTCAAACAGCTTTGGTTTTGGCGGCACAAATGGTTCGCTCGTGTTCAAGCGCTACAACGGGTAGGGGAGCGCTGGGGATGAGCATCACGGTTTTAGTTAACACCCCTCAGGGGGGTCATGGCCTTCGCGGCCTGCGTTCGGGGATGGGGGAAACCCACTAATGTCAGCGACTGGCAATCTTATGCAGGGTAAGCGGGGCCTCATCATGGGCGTCGCCAATGATCACTCCATCGCCTGGGGCATTGCGAAAGCATGTGCTGCGCAGGGGGCGGAGCTTGCCTTTACCTATCAGGGCGATGCGTTCGGCCGCCGCGTTACACCGCTTGCGGAAAGCGTCGGCTCGAGCCTTGTGCTGCCGGCGGATGTGGCGGACGAAGCGTCTCTTGATGCCGTCTTTGCAACGCTTGAAAAGGAATGGGGTGAGCTGGATTTCCTGGTCCACGCCATTGCCTATTCGGACAAGAGCGAGCTCAAGGGCCGGTATCTCGACACTACCCGCAAGAACTTCCATCAGACGATGGACATCTCCTGCTTCTCCT
>JANQMQ010000598.1 GCA_028279995.1 Candidatus Phaeomarinibacter sp.
CCTCTGGCGTGGATCAAGCGGGCGTTCTATACCGCCGCCATGACTGAGCCTCGCTATACCGGACCCTTGCCGCCAGACAGTTTCAACATGGCGGCGTTCTGTCTGGCACCCGCGCCCCATCGTAGTCCCGCCAAGATCGCTTTGACGATTGAGCATGGGAGCGGTGAACCAGATCGCTGGAGCTATGAAGAACTCGATCGCGCTGCACAGGGCATTGCCGCCGGGCTGTCTGCGCGCGGCCTGGACAAGGGCGACCGCGTGCTGATCCGCATGGGAAATACGCCGGAAGCAGCCTTGATGTTTTTTGGCGCCATAGCTGGCGGGTTCGTGCCGGTTCCAACGTCGGCGCAGCTCACGGAAAGCGAGGCCGACTTCGTTCTCAAGAACTCGGACGCCCGGATCGTTGCTTTGTCGCCGGACCTTCCTCTCCACGCGGACAGCGTGGAGGTTCTGCTGCCCGCCGATATCGCGGCGCTGATGGCAGCACCGGCCAACGGCTATGCCGATACACACAAGGATGATTCCGCATTTCTCGTGTACACCTCCGGCACCAGCGGAACGCCAAAGGGCGTGCTGCACGCGCACCGAAGCGTCTGGGGCCGCAAGCCGATGGTCGATGGCTGGTACGGGCTGACACACAGCGACGTCATGGTTCATGCCGGTGCGGTGAACTGGACCTACACGCTGGGGGTTGGCCTGTCCGACCCGTGGGCCAACGGCGCCTCCACAGTTCTCTACAACGGGCCCAAGGATACAAATGTCTGGCCGCGGCTCATTCGGGAATACAAGGGCACGCTGTTTGCGGCTGTGCCCAGCCTTTACCGGCAGATGCTGCGTGACAGTGACCTAGCGGACGGCATCCCCACGCTGCGCCACGGCCTCACGGCTGGTGAGCCGCTCCCCGCCCAAGTCGCTGCTGATTGGGCGGCGACGACAGGCCTGCCGCTCTACGAAGCATTGGGGATGAGCGAGTGTTCCACCTACATTTCATCCGGACCCGTCACACCGGTGCGGGATGGGTCACCCGGTCGCGCACAGCCGGGCCGCTGCGTCGCCGTGCTGTCTAACGACGATGTAAATCCTCAGCCCCTGCCCTGCGGTGAAACCGGCCTGCTGGCGGTTCACAAGTCAGACCCGGCGCTCTTGCTTCGATACTGGAACCGTCCGGAGGAGGATGCGCAGGTCTGGAAGGGAGATTGGTTCTGCGGTGGAGATCTCGCCCGGCTGGATGAAGATGGTTATCTCTGGTTTGAAGGGCGTGCCGACGACATCATGAACGCTCAGGGTTATCGCGTCAGCCCGGCGGAGGTGGAGGCTGCATTGGTTGCACATGAGGATGTCGCCGAGGTCGCGGTCCGTGAGGTCGCAGCAGCTTCAGGTGTGCACATCATTGCCGCTTTCGTAAGGCCGGCAGCAGCACGTCAGGATGCATCCGCGATCCTCTCTCATGCTGCGGCATCTCTTGCGGCCTACAAGTGTCCACGCGAAGTGATCTTCGTGGATGACCTGCCCCGGACAGCTAACGGCAAGCTGGCGCGTAAGCGATTGCCGGACAGGCTTTAAAAAAAGTTCCGGGCTATGCCCTGCCTTCCCTCTCGCGCTGCGCAATTGTTCCGGGCCCGGGCCGTTGGCCCAGATGCTCCCGAGGGATCGGCAGACCATCTTTGCCCCGGATTGCCTGTTGCGGAATTGGGTCACCGTCGCGGGTGTCAATGATCTCAAAGCTCGGGCCATCCTCATGGACTGCCCATTTGTCCCCCCACTGAGACAGCGCGACAATCACGGGAAACAGCTCCAAACCCTTCCCGGTCAGCTGATATTCCAGATATTTGCTGCCCTGTGGATCGGGCACCCGTTCAAGAATGCCGCCGTCAACCAGACTGTTGAGCCGGGTCGTCAGGGTATTCTTCGCAATCCCGAGAGACTTTTCAAAATCCTTGAAACGCCGAACACCCATGAAAGTGTCACGGATGATCAGAAGGGCCCACCAGGGCCCGATAACCTCAAGCGATCGGGCGATTGAGCAGGGCATGTCTCCAAATGAGGTCGTTCTCAAAAGGCGCTCCAAAAAGTAGTTGCATAATTAGACTATTATGGTCTTATATTGAGACTACATGAAAATAGTGGAAACCGCCACTGCCCGTTTCAACAGGGAGGAACTGCCATGATCCCGTGCACCTGCTTTGTCCAGGAAGGCCAGAAGGCTGATCAGGTCCAGTCTACACTCAAGGAGAAGCTCGACGCATTTTCGCAGCGCGCCTTCAACGCGCCGGCGCACCAGACCTGGATCACTATCGGCAAAGGTAACGGCTTCACGGAAGCAAAGCCGTCGACGAGTTCGATCATCTCATTCAATCCGGATGCACCTGTTGATCAGGAAACACGGGTGGAACTGCTTGGCGAAATCTGCGCCATCTGGATGGAAGAAACCGGCTGCTCCCTGAACGAAGTTGTCGCCACCATCAACAACCCACGCCCGTAAGGAGGATACCTGCATGCCGCTTTATCTATGCAACGCAGCGCCCGGGGCCATCTCTGCTGACATCAAGGCCGGGATTGCCGACGACATCACCCGCATCCACTGCGACGTAACCGATGCGCCTCCAACCTTCGTCCATGCGTTCTTCATTGAAGCCGGACCGGCACCAGACGCCGCAGACAAGGCGATTGTCCTCCACGGCAACATTCGCGCCGGGCGCACGGACGCCCAGAAGCAGGACATCATGGATCAGATGTGTGACGCGGTTCAGGCCCGCACCGGTATCAGTCGGGAT
>JANQMQ010000610.1 GCA_028279995.1 Candidatus Phaeomarinibacter sp.
TTGGATCATGGGTCACCATAATGATGGTTTTGCCATAGTCGCGATTGAGCACATGGAGCAGATCAAGAATCTCATCGGCGGTCGCGCGATCCAAATCACCGGTTGGCTCATCGCACACCAGCAGTTTGGGGTCACCGACAATCGCGCGGGCGATGGCCACCCGTTGCTGCTGACCGCCAGATAACTCACTGGGCTTGTGACGGGCCCGTGCTTGAAGGCCTACAATCTGCAAAGCAGCCATCGCCTTCTTGCGCCGTTGGCTTCCTGACAACGCCTTGAGCAGCAGCGGTAGCTCAACATTACGGCGCGCGTCCAATACAGGCAGCAGATTGTAGAATTGGAAGACGAACCCGACATTCTGTGATCGCCATCGCGCCAGCTCATTGGACGACAGATCTTTAAGAGGTTGACCGTTCATCAAGATGTGGCCGGAAGTAGGGCGGTCCAATCCTCCCATCAGATTGAGAAGGGTTGTCTTGCCAGATCCCGAAGGGCCCATAAGCGCAAGAAACTCTCCCTCTGCCACATCCAGATTGATGCCAGTGAGCACGCTTACTTTCTCTTTCCGGCGCACATACGTCTTTTCCACGTCGCGGCAACTCATAAGAACGTCCATTGCTCCCTCCTATTGCCTTGTCGTTATGGATGCGCCATCGAAGAGCCCTGCATTCAGGGCGTCCGATAGGTTCATGACCACCTGTTCGCCTTCCACCAAACCCGCTTGAACGCTCCTAAAAGGCCCCGCTACATCGCCAGTTGTTACCTGTCGGCGCTTTGCAATGCCGTTTTCCGTCACATAGACAAACTCACCATGCCCATCGGTGACCACCGCACTCTCAGACACCAAAAGACGAGGCGGGATGTTTGCTGTGTCAGGATTTGATTTGTCGGAAAATGAGGCACGCACCCCCATACCGGGGAGAACCCGAGCGTCACGCTCAAGGAAGCCAATGCGAATGCGGATGGTGGCGCGGTTACGGTCTGCCGCCGGAATGATGGCTGTTACCGCAGCTCTAAAACTCTGGTCGATATAGGCGTTGAGAACGACTTCGACAGGTTGACCTTCGTGCACACGATCGATCAGAGCTTCGTTGACATCGACTTCGACCTCAAGGGACTGCATGTCGACAATGGTCCCGATGCCGGTGCGGGTGAACCCGCCACCAGCAGAGACCGGAGAGATCATCTCCCCTGGTTGGGCTGACTTTGTCGTCACGATGCCGGCAAACGGCGCGCGGATCTCCGTGTCCGCAAGCACTTGTTGCTTGAGCGCGACATTGCGTTTGGCAACGGTTATGGCTTGGCGGGCGCGCGCGACCTGCGCGTGCAACGCATCTTCTTCCGCGGCTCGTTTCTCAAGCACTGCGCGGCTTACGTGGCCTCGTTCGGCAAGTATCTGGGCACGTTCCAAGTCGCGTTGTGCCTGGGCCTGTTGGACGGCCAGTGCCTGAACACCAAGCCGAGCATCTTCAAGCTCAGCAGCTGCAAGATCATACTCGGCTCGTGGTATTAGATCATCAAGGCGCGCAAGGAGCTGACCTTCTTCGACCAGCATGCCCTCTTCAATCAGAATTTCTGAAACCTTACCGGTAATCTTGGAACTGACCGCTGCCTGACGCCGTGCAACAACATATCCCGTAGCATCAAGAACGACTGCGGCACTGTGAGCAGTATGCTGCACGCGGAGCGTTGCCGTTGAGACCTCGAAGGCAGATGTTCTCTCAGTGGCCAAATTCACAGCCATCCACCCTCCGAGCGCGCCGAGGCAGACGATCAGCAACACCACAGAGGCAATGCCATAGGTAAACAACGTCCCCTTTTCTTGAGGGGGTGCGTTCGGCTGAACAGTCAGTTCCTCCAGAAGGGCACGTCTTTCGGAAAGCGTATCGCTCAATGCTTGTTCCACCACGAGGCACTTCACGGGATTGCAAAGAGCCTGGCAGGCAGATGACTGTTTTCGTCAGGAGAATGCGCGTCGATTAGTGAAATCGGCTGTCGATTTCAGTGATCGACGCTGCTTTGAACGAAATGACGCTGCAATCCCATGACACTAGGCGCGCTAGTGGCCGTCCACGGCCAGAGATTTGGTGCGGAACTCCGACGGGCTCATACCCTTCAGCTTGCGGAATGCCCTGTTGAAGGGGTTGACCGACTGGTAGCCGACCGAAAGTGCAATCGTCAGAATCGGCACATTGCGCCGTTCGACAGACTGCAGATGCTGCGCTGCCTCTCTAACCCGGTAGTGGTGCAGCAGTGCATTGAAGTTCTGATAGCCCAGTTCCTGATGAATGCGCTTGCGCAACCGATACTCAGGGATGGTGAGTTTTGCAGCGAGCTGGCTCACGGTAAGCCCGCCTTCGCGGTACACACGCTCTTCTTCGAAGGCGCATCTGATCGCCTCAAGGTCATGCCCTATAAGGTGATCTTCCTCCACATTGACTTGCGGGCTTTGCCGCCGGCCAGGCTGAGTAAAAAACCGAGTATCTCCCTGGAACATAGAAAAAACCGATGCCAGCCCGAGAAGCGCACATCCAGCACTCAGAACCACATATGAAGAGAGTGGTGACACGACCTCCATAGCCACGAGCACACGCCCAAAGAGAACGGAGGCAATGATGTAGAGACCAGCTACGACCAGAAATATGAAGCGGAGCCGTCGACGTTCCTCGACCAAATCAGCGCGCCAATTGTCGACCGCCCAGAGGAGGGCAACACCTGCGAACAAGATCTGCAGCGCTGCCGGAAACGTCTCAAAGAGCAAATCCCCCTGTGCAACCTCGATGGATAAAAGCAAAGGAAGGGGTTCTTCCAGCAGCACTTGAAGTACAAAGAGCACCAAGAGCCACTGAGGCAGTTTCCGGCCGTCCAGAAACAGAGTACAGGCTAAAACCATGAAGAGGCCCGGCGTCAGGTTCATGACGAAACGCGCCAACACGACAAACATGCCCAAGTCGATCTGATAAGGCTCGGGGATCAGGTAGGCATGGATGTACCGGGAGAAGAGTAAGTAGCAGACAGTGTTGAAGCAGATGAAGGCCCAGAGCCGTGCGTTCGTATTGTCCGGTTGGGAGACAAGAAAGTTGGTACCGACTGTCGCCACGGTCACAATGGCGATCACGTCAATCCCAAACAAAAGAAGATGCGCATCCATCTTTTTGCCGCTCACACTCCCCTACTGCCCTTTTGAGTAAACGGACTTCAAACACGCAACGCAAGCGCGCCTTTCAGAACCGAGGACTTTCAACGCTCGATCCTCATGTGATCTGGCCGTTTCTTCTTTGATCGTATAGAGGCCTCATTTGACATCGAAGAACAACGCACGCTGCGTATGCATCATCTCTTCCGTGCTCGAAGTGAGCCAATCGCTCTCCATAGGAGGGCGGGCCGGTTTTCGGGGTACTCTGGCTCCGCATCTATCTGATACGTATTGTCGGTAGATGGATGAGCACAAGAGTGCACAGCCTCTGCATGCTCAAATCGGCCCACATATCCGCTGTCCTATCAACGTCACCTCGCACCATCTCGTCAGCTCGCTGGAGAGCGCAGCTCTGACCTCAACGGATGCCAATAGGTACTTCCCCAAGCCAGCAGGAAAGCCGAATGACATCGATGCCTACCATAAGCGTGTTGATGAGACTTTTGTGACGGACGCTTACAACTCGCTCTCGTTCGAGGTTGCAACATCAACCAGAGCTGATTGAGCGAGTGCGCGCAGGCAACTAGATGTATCGGTTTCGTAACCGATTAATGTGATAACATAACACTCTGAAACTTAGACGAGATCAGTGTCATAGCTCTTCTACCGGGCCAACCTAGACCTCGCGAGCATCTTGGACTGGTTTGAGCGGGCGGAGGGTAAATCGCGATGAAACTCAAGACGCACGGCCGCTACAGCTATAATCCTCTGTCTGACCGGCCGCACTACGATTGGCCTGGCGGCAAGCGGCTTGCCTTCTATGTCGCGATTAATGTAGAGCACTTTCATTTCGGCGAGGGGCTGGGTCACACGCCGTCCTACGCAACACCTCAGCCAGATGTAAGGAATTATGCTTGGCGCGACTATGGATTGCGCGTTGGCATCTGGAGACTCTTCGACCTTCTCGACGAATTGGAGATGCCGGCCTGCCTCTTGGTCAATTCCACAGTCTATGACTATGCGCCTCAGATTCTTGAGCGCGCACGGACACGTGGAGACGAGATTATCGCGCACGGTCGCACAAATTCGGAGCGGCAGGGTGATCTCGACGAAGCAGCCGAGCGCGCGCTGATCACCGAGGCAACCAATACCATCACCCGACATGAAGGCACCGCGCCACGGGGTTGGTTGGGCCCGTGGATTTCCGAAACGGGAGTTACCCCCGACCTCCTCAAAGAGGCCGGCTATTCCTATGTTCTCGACTGGCCGCTAGACGACCAACCGATCTGGCTTACGACGCGGGCCGGCAAGCTGTTGGCGATGCCGTATCCAGTGGAGATCAATGACGCACCAGCCATGCTGACCCGCCACCATACGGCGACAGAATTTACAGGCATGATCGTCGATCAGTTCAACGAGATGCTGCGTCTATCGGCTCAGCAACCGCTCGTCTGCTCAATCTCTTTGCATACGCCCATCGTTGGACAGCCCTTCCGGTTGGCCCAGCTGCGGCGCGCGCTTCAACATATTCGGACGCACACCGAGAGTGAGCATGTGTGGTTCACAAGGCCGGGTGAGATCACGGACCACGTCGTGAATCTGCCGCGCGGTGTCGTACCCGGCTCGGAGACATAGGTGTTAGACTTTCCCATCGATGTGCAGGCCCAACAGCATCAAAGGGTCAGCGGATGAGGCGCGGCCCAAACGCGCCCCGTCATCCCTTGGCAACGGCACAGTCGCGAGGCTGATGTAAACCCGAATTCTGATGCCCCCAACGCTATTTTTCTGATCTTTGGCGACAATCTTCGCTTCAGGTTGACGAGCAGCCCGCGGACCGTGCGTGGGTCATATGCTTGACACACCACGCAAGAGTCCAAGCATGGAAATTTTGTGCAGGCGCTCAGGCCGCAACAAAACTGCCGGGGTAGAGCTCAGGGGACCACCCAAGGCTTCTATTCCCCACAAATGGGGGCATGATTCGCCCCACCAGTGGGTACCAGCTTTGGACACGGCTTATCGCTTCTGACTTCAATTGGGACCGAGAAATCCCACCAATATCAATCAACTGATAGGAAGCGACAGGGTTGCTTGACTTTTGACGGATGCTCGTATGCGTTCTTCTCAGACGGTAGAAAAGAAGCACCGCCGTAGAAAAGAAGAACCGCCAAGGACTTTTGCCGGGCCCTTGACGGTTCAACCTTTGTGTCTCTCCACCACCAGTTTATGAGGCGGGCGTGGAGGATCACTTCGATCTGTGGATAGGGTTGTCTCATCCAAATGACGTGAACGCCAAGCCTGCCTCCGTTTGATGAAAAACAGGAGGCGCAAATGCGCCATAACGTTACCCATGCCCTCGTCAGCGAACAGGGCGTCTCCTTTGCCGTCATTGCGGTTAGGGACCACGTTGCCAACACTCCTATGCAGGCGGCGAGCTTCATCTCCAAAATCGCACAGTGCTATGACGGACTCCCTGTTGTCGTCATCGGCGAGAACAATGGGCGCACCTTTGGGCGTCAGGACATCGTTCGTTTCTTGCAAGGCGTAAACCCGCGTCAGCTTCCTTGGCGCCGAGGCTGGATTGATGTTCCGGATGCACGCTTTGCATCACCAGCTCCCGCCGCAGGGGCAACCGTAGTGGAATGGATAGGCGGCCTTACGGACACGGCCTACCGCTACACCGTGCTCCTCATTGGTGCGCCAATGCCCAACGTTCTCGGCAACTATATCGTCACGCGCAAAGCAGGTGCCAAATGGGTCCCCATCTACATCGGGGAAGGCATTCTCTCCAGTCGCGTAAGCACTTCCCATCACAAACGGGAGTGCTGGTCCTCTAAGGGGGCAACTCATGTGCACCTCCATGAAAACGTCAAGGACGAGCCACGCAAGTTCGAGGAGGAGGACTTGATCACAGGGTATCCCGAAGTCCTTATCCCCATTGGTTGCAATGAGAAAGTCGGCGGGTAAAGCGCATCGAGGAAATCCACTTGCTCTACCTCTCTGAATACAATTGAGGCACCGGCATTTTGCTGGGGCTTTTTCATAAAGAAGACTTGCACGGTCAATTCTTTATCAATCCGGCGATGCGCTGTAGCTGGGCGTTCCCATTCAGCCACCATCTGTTTCAACGCCATATGCGACTTACTGAAAGGCGACTTTGTGAAGACGGTCGCCAACACGCCACCCATACGAGAAGCGCGACAGTGATCAGGTTCGCAACAATGATCTCTCCTGCACTCAGCATAAAAAGATAGAACGGGTTGTAGACGATCAGGACGGCGGCAAAGGCGACAAACATCGTGACATCAAATCGCCTAGGCAAACTTGCCCGCAGAAGAATGCGCGCTGCGGTGTAGGTCATCAAAAACAGCACAACAACATGCAGAGCAATATATGCGCTTCTTGGTGGCACGAGCGCACCTGTGATCAGTAGCGCCATAAGGAAAACCTCAAGCGCCAGTACAGCGATCGCGGTGTAGATGAGCGGTCGGGGTATGTGGTGTTGCAGTAGCTTCATGCCAAGCTGCGCAGCGACGTAAGGAATTCTCCCACTGCGCCTTGTCTGCATGATAGCACGAGGGTAGACGTTGCCCGATCGGCACGTGGATAACTTACGGTGTATCCAGCCGCGCCAACATCACCGCACGATGCCTGTTGATAACGCAATGCTGTCTGCAACAGATGCGCTATGATGCAGCTATCCATGGCGCATTCCGCACAACGCGACCGCAGCCTTATGCGTGCTAGTTTCACAGCACTCGTTCTTGCGGGTCTTGTGGTTACCGTTGGAATGTCGAGCTTCCAGGAAAGCCACCATGCGGCCGGTACCGCAGAGCGCTACAGCGCCCAAGCCGGCCTGATCCGCATACCGCCGAACCCATCGGCACACATTCAAAAGATCCCACCGACAGATGCTGGACACTCGGGTGTCACCAGTGCCGACACACAATGCGCCGGAGCCGATAGTGATCCTGAAGCGTGCGTAAACAGATATGTCACCCGTTACATCGCGCAGCAGGGTGTCAACGTAGAAGAACAGTTTTGCTGGCTTAGTCCAGATGTGGTGAACAGCACGTGCGGCAGCGCGAACATAACGAATGAAGCCCAATGCAGGGCATTGGTGGATCAACTTGTGAACACTCTCACCCAGGAGCGTGGAGCAATTGGTGTCGAGGCTGTGGGCAGCACCTGCAACGATCTCTACCGTGGCCAACTCGCTTGCTATCAGGTTTTTGATACGTTTGAAGCACGCGCACCGCAGCAGGTAGCAGCGGCGACGGCAGGACTGGCACAAGGTAGTCCGGCACGTTGGAAGTGCTGCACGGAAGATGATCCGCTGTGTAAGAGCGAAGCGCTAAAGGCAGTGGAAGCCGCTGCACCCAACGCCCTCGTGCAGTTGGCAAGCATCCGCCAAGACTATGTTGGGATTGACACAGCCCGAGGACAGACCAGCGTCACGAATGTGAACCTCACAGAGACTGCGGGGAGTGCGTTTGCGGGAGGTGATACAAAGCAAGCCCCTGTTCATGGCGCGCAGAGCCAATCGATTGCAAACGATGCTCCAGCAGCACCCATCCCCGATGCTACAGTTGCAAGCGGCAACATTCAGCAACAACCAACTCTCACCACTGGAACCGGCATTACCTCACCAAGTGCCGCCATACCATCAGCAGGTAGTCCCAACCCCGTTACTGCGCGTGCAAGCGGCCCCATTGCGCAATCCACCGGCGCCGGTGTGGGGCCGCTATCAGATAGTGGCAACCAGCGGCGTTACGAGAGCCTTCAGACCCCACAGGCGCAAGCCACGCAAGCACGCGCCGCAGCGGAGGCTTTCCGCCAGTTAAGTGTTGTCGAGCGGTTTGCACATTTTATCGGCGGCACGCAACGCTTTGTGAGCTACCAAAGCCCCGAGGGAATAGTCATTGATGTGCCTGTGGTTGAGCAGCAACGCCGCAATGTGGTGTTTGTTCAAAGACATGACGCCCACATC
This sequence comes from Candidatus Phaeomarinibacter sp., assembly GCA_028279995.1. GTDB lineage: Bacteria > Pseudomonadota > Alphaproteobacteria > CGMCC-115125 > CGMCC-115125 > Pyruvatibacter. Next base: position 8,124 of record JANQMQ010000610.1, read on the forward strand.
CGCAGTATTGAAGACATTGCTCGTGACGCCGCCCGAAGTGATGTAGCTGCTGGGACACGTACCGAACACTATCTGCACACCCTCAATGTGGTGGGTGGCCCCTACAGCAAGGGACGCGCCACCACCACGAACAGCTCTTTTGCTGCTATTCAGGACCTGGTGGTTGAGGGCGAGGCAGTAGCTGCGCTCTCAGTTGCGGAAGACACCGCCCAACGTGCAAAAAACACGGTGTACTGCCGTGTCGGCGAGACGAGCCGCTCGTGCATCGAACGGCGTGAGCAGGTGGCTGAAGAAGTGGAACGCGAAACCTTCGTTGCGGAGTTGGTGCGCCGAGATCTTCCCGTGAGTGCGGTTGAACACTTCGTCGCCGTCTATGACGGCTGGGCAAATCCGAATGAGAGGCCCCCTGCATCGACGCCGGTCTTAGTGTCCGGTGCACTCAACCAGCCGGAAGATATTCAGAACGACACTGCAACGACATCACAGCCACACTTGCTCGCGCGAGCATGGGACGGCATCACGAGAGGTGCAACACGCGCACTTGATGCATTACGTGCGTGGGTTGGTTTGGACCTAGACCCGCAGGTCGAACAATAGATAAGCCTAAAAAGAAAAAGGGAGCCGGTGGTGAACCGTCTCCCTGAGGTGTGCGCTCATTGTCTTTCTGAGAGGATGACAAGCGCCGGACGCCGTTCGCCCATTGGCGGCAGACTGTCCTCGTGAACAGTCGTGTATTGCCGAATTGGCATTTCTGCATCGTATGGACAGTACAGAAACTGGTCGACAACGAAGCACGCAGGGTCCTTCCCTATAAACTCGGCCTTAGTCCACAGATACGGATAGCTTTCCTGCCTCTCATCGGCGTTTACACCGACAACGGCCAGTGCTCCTGCAACAACAAGCGCGAGCGCGAGGGTGTTACGAATACTCCTCATCATACACCTTCCTTTCTTCTCCACACGGAGAGGAGCGAGCACGAATGTGTCGTGTCCGTCCCTCTCCATGCGAGCGTCAAGAAAGGCTGACACCCTGCATGTATCGAACCACAGATATGCAGAAAGTCAAGGATATCACCGTATACGGATGATAGTGGTTTCAGCGTGTGCTGAACGAAACTGGCGTGATGTACCGTCATGCGCTTTGCTCACTGCGCGCAACTTCGGCGGGACTGTAGACGACCCAAAACACTCTAAGGCTCCACGGCTTGAAGTCTGCGACGCTCAACACCGCCGGAAAGAGCCCGTTGAACCCATAAACAATGCAATCGCTCACAAAGGTGAGTGCCATTGGCACCACCAATGCCCAACGCATAGCAGAGAAGACTTTCGCTGCAAGATGCAGGAAACCCATGATGACCGTATGGCCCAATGTCCCGCTTATGAGCAGTTCCCACGCTTGGTATTCAGGCACTGCAGGTGGCACCAGCAGTGCCAGGACGATGCCAAAAGCTAAGCCTCGCGCAAGAGCGAGCTTCAGCGTGGCAGCCCATGCGATGTTGCCGGATGAGGTGTCTGCTGCCATTGCCATCCCCTACTTCAACTTAGTTTTGCAAAGGGGGCAGTTGGATATCCGGTGACCGCAACTGGAGCACACGAAGTGTCCCCGATCACAGGATTTGCCCCCTCTGACGTCCTTACGAACACCACAGCTGTCGCAGGTACGTTTGCTCATTATTTCCTCCGCCTCTGTATAGTTTGCTCTGCAACTATCCACACTCCGCGAAGGTCACACCTATACTACCGAACAAAATTGCTAATATTGTTCAGTGGCGCACAAAGGCACGGATTTCATTAGCTTTTTATTGCGAGCGACACCACGCTGCGGTATAGGTGACGAGCGTGTGTTCTTCGCAAAGCGCGTCACACAGCCCTTTGAGAGAGGGCGAACAGAATTAGCAATTTTGTTCGCAGTGCGTGCCCTCAACGCTTCCCTCGTCATGCTCTTGATCGTTGCCTGAAACAGCAGGCCGCAGGTGTGCGCTGAGCACGTACGCCTGCGACAGACGTAGCGAGAGTTCACCATGCAACACCGTACGAGAGGGCGTATGACCCTCTACACGCGCGCCGGCGCGCGCAAATACACCAACGCCGATGAGCGACACCGCTTTATCCAAGCAGCACGTGCCGCCCTGCCGGAGATAGGTACCTTCTGTCTGATGCTCACCTATACCGGCTGCCGCCTCTCCGAAGGGCTGGCACTCACGGCACAAGACATTCAGATCAGCGCACACAGCATCGCGGTTAAGAGCCTGAAGAAACGCGATGCGGTCGTGGTGCGTGAGGTACCCGCACCGACACATCTGCTGGAGACCCTGGAAGCAACCCACCACATCAGCGACCGGCAAGCCGCCGGTGACACCACACCACTCTTTCCGTGGCATCGCACCCGCGCATGGGAAGTCGTGAAAGGGGTGATGGACGACGCGGGCATTGTCGGCGCACAAGCAATGCCTAAGGGGCTGCGACACGGCTTTGGGGTATGGGCGGCCATGAGCGCTGTACCCATCAATATCATTCAGCGCTGGCTTGGCCATGAGAATATCGCCACCACGGCAATCTATCTTGACGTTGTCGGCCCGGAGCAGTTGGCACTTGCCACTCGCATGTGGAACGGGGTGGACTGGAGGGGTGTGGCATACGAAATGCCCGCTACCCTCAGCTTGGAAAGCGGGCATTGATCGAGACACTGTCTCTCGCGGTGTCCTAGCGCTGCTTGGCGAGCGTGCTGTAGTACGTGAAGGCCAGTGCAAACGCCTCAAAGAGCTTCATCTGATAGTGCTCAGTCTCCCAGAGCTTGCGTGCCTGTGGAACGCGGCGCGCTAACTCGGGGAGCTGCTTGGCAATAACGCGCGCAATCTCATGTTTGTTGGCGGCGCCATAATACGCAAAGCAGGAGCGCACATCGGCTCGGCCATACTGGTGAACGGCGATGCGCTTGCGGCGTGCCAGTGATGCGCTGCGCCGGACGGCTTCAACGATGCGCTCTGCAAAGCGGCCTGAGGTTGTACGGCACTCTTGAAGTACCAAGACGCTCGGCCGGTGACGCTCAAGAATGCGCCGCACGCGGGCAACGATATCCTGTGCAGCGTCATCACCAGTGATACGGGTGATGTAGTACGTTGACGGCAGAAGCACGTCATCAAAGACGGCAACACCAATACCCCGTGCGTTGATGTAGAGCGCAAGCACAATGGGGTCTTGTGACGCTCGGTGGTGTGCTGGGGTTCCCATAGTGTGTGATGCGTGGATTGGCTGCTAAAGCATCGACCAACACGTTTGAGAAAGCGCAGCATCACCTGTGCGGGCTACGGTCTAGCTTGCCTCATACAGGTATGAACGCTTTACGGCATCGGGCACTCGTTGAACGTGTTGTGCGTAGGGTAACAGGTGTGGGCCGAGGCGACTTGGTGCCCTTATGGGGGGCACCGCACCTTTGTGTCGACAATGAAAAAAGAAATGCCCCGCACTAGGCGGGGCAAGGAACCGAAGGTTAGTACTCACTGGCGAGCATGATCGTCAGCACCCGTCGCGTCACCGTTTGATCCGCAGGGTTTGGCGAACCATGCCTCAATTTCAGATCATAACAATCGATCTTCCAAAAGAGTTTTTCACCTTCAATCTCGAAGGCACCGAAGTCGTGCTCTTGATAGGGGTCATTGTCCCCATTGAATGTCTCAAAGGTACGTACTGCGCTCAATGCTGCTAACTCGAACGCTGCGCCATAGGCACGAATACCTGCTGTCACATAGACGCTACCCCCTCGAAACGTGGTGCGGAACGCGTCATTCAAACGCGCAATCACCTGGACCTTCTCTTCATCAACCACTGTATTCCTCCGTGGTGCTCTGCCAGTGCTGAACCATTTCAGCGCTGGCATGCATCACCGAGGGACCATTCGCTTATGGGTCGCCGCACTCCCAGATGTAATCGTCCTGCAAGTGAGTGATCGCAGCGTGCTCAACTATTGCCTCATAGAGCGCGGCACGCTCATCCTCGTCTTCAATGATTGAGAGGAGCGGCAACGCCACCTGGTTGAGGCGCGGCGCATATGTCCGATCAAGTAGCGTCTCGTTCGGGCTGTGCTTCGCCCAGGTATCAAAGCGGTAGCGTAGGAGCTTATTGCGCAAGTCGAGTGCGGCACGTGGGAAACTGCTGGGTAGATGCACTGGCATGTCATCAGACAGTCGGCTTGTGCGCATCGTTTCCGTGAGAAAGCGGCTCTCTAAGCCACGATCAGCATAGCGTCCGCGCATGGCCACGAGCTTGGGGCTGAAGACGGCAAAGGCACGTGGTTCAAACTCACGCTGGCGCATCACCTGCGCCCTGAGTACCGGCATTCCGCGTATGTTGCCGTTGTTGAGCACCTTTGCCATGTCGGCAGTTTCGTCTGAGAAGCGAAAATCCGCTTCATCGACAATCAGTGTCCCACCAATGCTGTCCAACAAATGGAAGACAGCTGAAGTGCTTGACGCACCACTGGCAAAGAGTGGCCGATAGCAGATTGGCCCCACCACTTGCAGGAAGCGCGTCTTGCCTGAACCAAAGTCACCCTGCACCCGCAGATACGGAAGCTCATTGAAAGCATCGAAGACCCAGGTGAGTAGGACATACGCCCGGACGATACGTGCAAAGCTCTCTGAGAGGGCAACATAGGTGGAGATGAAGGTGTGGATCTCCGAAAGCAAGTCCTGTTGTGAGTCATAGGCTTCATGCCAGCTGGGGAGCAATACGACTTCATTGGCAATCAGACTGTTATCCGCCTGAAACGGCACCCGTACGCGACCAGCGTCATCGACAAACCACTCGACGGGGCGGCAGGTGCCCTGCTCCCACAGGGCAAAGCGTGTGGCACTCCTATCAAGCGTACGGACTAGCTCAATGACTGATCCGTTACTCAAAATGGCCGATGTGGCGGGTGTTACCCGCACCGTCGGTTGCCTTCGCTTCTTTGCCGCTGACATGGGAGAAGCCTAGCGCGTCGAGCGCAAAGCTGTAGGCGCCTTCATGGTGCTCTGCGGCAGCACTCCTAGCTTCTCCACGGGTGTCCGCTACCCTGTGCCTGTAGGCGTTGCACAGGGTAGCGACACAACCAGTGCAGCTTCAGACACAGCTATGCATCACCCGACATCATACCAAGCAAGGGAACCGCTCCACGCGGCACTACCACCTGTACCAGTGGTGCAGAAGACACCCCCACTTCCCGAAGAGACTAACCAGGCGCTGATCCGGCTAGGGGCAATCCTCAGACGCATTCACCTGCGTGTGGAACGAGAAAGAGAGGCGAAACAATTACAATGGACTAACAAACAAAATGTATGCAGCACGAACACAAAGACACCGTAGAAGCCCGCATTGAAAGCGGCCGCTACGCATCTCAGTATCTTATCTACAATCGCAAGAGTGAAGACGAGCCTGACAGCCAGAAGAACTCCATCGCGTATCAGTCGGCGGAGAACCAACGGTTCGCCACACGTGAAGCGTTGCCGATCGCCAAAGTCACCATAGCGGGCTTTTGCAAGAACGGCATCATCTCCGAGAAGCACTCAGGCTTCCAGGAGGACGACACGTTCTCATTCACCAAGAGCGGCCTCGTTCAACTCAGCATTGATCGCCCAAAATTCCTGCACCTCTTGCGCCTGCTCAACCAGGGACGGTTCAAAGGCATCATTTGCCTTGTGTGGGATCGTGTCAGCCGCAACGAGGCAGACGACACGCTGATCGGAAAGCTCATGCGCCGAGGGGTCGATATCCGCTTTGTCTCCGCCACGTATGACAAGACAAGCGCTGGAGAGCTACACAAGAACGTGGATGGGATGTTTGCACGACACCACTCACGCACGACCAGCGAGAAGGTGACGCTTGCGATACGGCATAGCAGGGAGAAGGGTCTGTGCACCTACCGCGCACCGGTCGGCTATCTCAATGAAGGCAACATGGATTGGAAGCCGCATGATCCAGAGCGTGCACCAGTTATCTTGCGCTGCTTTGAACTCGCGAAAACAGGAGAATGGAGCCTCAGCGATCTGGCACGCTGGGCAATAGCTGAAGGCTTCACCATGCCACCGGAACGTCGACGGCGAACGCGCGAAGAGATACTCGCTGATGATGATGATCAAGAGCGTAGGGATCCCAAACTGTGCCGGCTCCCCACGGCAAACACCATGCACCAGATACTCATCAACCGGTTCTACACAGGACGGGTGCGCGGCAATGATAGGGCATGGGTTAAAAGTGCCAGTCACGAGGCGCTCGTATCTGATGACCTATTCGATGCAGTGCAGATGCAACTCTGCAAGCGCAACACCAGCAAGCATTATACCGCCGTGCTCGACTTGCCGCTTCGCGGGAAAGTACGCTGCCATGCCTGCCAGCGTGTCTACACGCCGTATGTGCAGAAAGGCATCACTTACTATGGCACTCGCTGTCACCCAGGATGCCCAAATCCGCTTAAACACTGCAACTTTGATTTCATTGCCGGTGCCATTGGGAAACACCTCAGCGCACTCAGTCTCACCGAGGATGAGCTTGCCGAGCTTGATACACGAACAGACAGCCAGGCCGCACAATACGAGCGCGAGCTTACGTCACGGCGAGAAAGCAATGAGCGCAAAAGAAAGAAGCTGCGTGAGGATCTTGCCTATCTCGATGAGCACCGGCTGGAGATACTCAAAAGCGGTGTCTACACGCTGGAGAGCTATGCTGACGAGGAGCGAAAGATTGACCATGAGTTGCGAGCACTGGATGCACGGGATGCGCAGGATGATGCATCACTTGCAGATGTGGTGCGCGACACGGTGGAACTTTCCGAACTCCTGAAAAGCCTTACAGTGCTTTACGAAAAGGCCACACCGCATGAAAAAGAGGAAATCATCGCAGAGGTGTTTTCCGAACTCACCTTCGATGGAGAGACCTTGCAGTGTAGCTACCAAACAGACCTCCAGGTGCTGGAGAGCCGGTTTGTTGCTTTGGGTGTGCCCAAAACGTGGCTTTCAGAACTCCTGGCCAATGCACCTCATGTTCGTTTTGCTAACAACACGCTCAGGAGACTACTCGCCAACGCGTGTTCAAACCGACCATAGAGTTGAATGATATACCGAAGTGATGTTCACGAATCATACGTTGCGCTTCCCAGCTATCAATGAGGTTAGGGTTCTCCAGTGCAGAAGCTCGCGTTGATAAAATTCGCGACGAAGTTACTCCTGCGATGATGCTCGCTGGTGCGCGTGAGTGCCAGAACTAATAGAGCGCAACAGATGCGGAGAAGGCATCACAGATCTCGATACTGTTTGCGTGATATTCGCTTCAATGCGTCAGGCAGAGTGAAGTTTGGCGGATGACCTGTCGCGTGTGCGGCGAGGTCTATTACCTCTCCCATTAAGTCATCGATCTCAACGGCAACGCCATGGATTTTCCCGTAGGTGAGCTTCCATTTAAACGGATGGTGAGGTGGTGAGATATTGGTAACAGCGTTGGCTAGCGGATTGTCCGGCGTAGACTTGGCGTCTCCGGCCCATTGATTATGGATGATTTTGTCACGCTGGTTTTGGACGTCTTTCGACCTGCGGATGATGTCTAGCAAGCGCGAGCGAAAAGGCTCTCGAATTTGCACGTCAATGAGAGATTCGCATGTTGCGATGCGTGTTTTCATGTTTCGGGTTTGATCGAACTGTTTTCTTTCAGCAGAGTCTTCTCTTGTAAGCGCATGAACCATGACGGTTACTAGCATTTCAAACGCAGACCACTGGACAGCCACTAGGCCGATTGCTGAAAGTTGCCTGTCGGATGGCGTAACTAGAAAGCGAAACCGCTTGCGAGAGGGGCGCATGGCTGAAAACCCAGAAATGGATGAGGTTCTAAAGCGGATGTTGAACACACCGCCTAAGCCTCACAAAGAGTCAAAGAAGCCCAAGGACGGACGCAAGAAGTCCCACGAGGACGACGAGAAAGACGCTTAGGGGCCACCAAGTGTTTAATGGCGGCACGGTGACGGCGGAAATGCCACCACCGTGCGTCCATTTAATAGCCGCGCAAGGCGCGTGTCAGAGGAGTGCTTTGTTGGTTGCACGAAGTGACGTAGGCCTGCCGCAGATCAGTCTCGATACCTTCGCGGGCGCTCAACA
>JANQMQ010000691.1 GCA_028279995.1 Candidatus Phaeomarinibacter sp.
CATGGGTATGATCGACGCTTTTCAGGCTCTTGAAAACGCGTCAAGCACCGTCGACCCCAGTCTACTGTCCGGAGGAATCTGGATTGCACTCCTCACAACAGCAGCTGGCCTGGTGGTTGCCATACCTGCCACTCTGGCACATGGCTGGTTCGAAGGGCGTCTGACACGGTTTGCAGATGAGGCAGAGTGCCTAATCGGTGAAACACTTGCGCAGGCCATTCCGGCTGACAACACACTTCGTCTCGCAGCCGAGTAACCAGCATGCACGGCACGGCAATCAACCTGCATAGGCGCAGATCACGTGTCGTTCTCAGTCTGACACCTCTGATTGATGTGGTGTTCATACTGTTGGTGTTTTTCATGCTGGTCTCGCAATTCACCCAATGGCGCGAGATCGAGATGCTTCCAAAAGCAGCGCTCGGTGAACAGACAACAGATGACGCATATCTTGTTGTTACTGTCGACAAGTCCGGGCGCTTCATCGCACAGGATCAGCAGTGGTCTTCAGCGGTAGGCGCGTCTGCAGCCATCAAGGCTCTGCTCTCACAGGACCAGGCAGTATCCGTGCGCGCACTCGAAGGGGCAAAAATACAACCTGTCGTCAGCATCGTTGAGGCGCTGCAAAGCGCAGGTATCCAGAATGTTCATGTTGATCGCCACGGAGCGGATAGATGATCCCGCTCCGCCAGAAGCACACAAGACATGTGCCTGACACTACCCTGCCCCTTATCAACATCGTTCTGCTGCTTGTGCTCGCCTTCATGATTGCAGGAGTGATTGAGACCCCTTTGCCCGCTGAATTTGAACCTGTTCAGGCCAATAGCGAAACGGGCAGCAGTTCAGAAACCGCTCCTCTGAGCCTCGTGATAACTCAGACAGGAGAAGTCTTGATCGACAGTGAACAAGTCAAGGTCAGCGACCTCCACGAACTGTTCAAAATGTCTTCGGAGCAGGAGATGCACCTGTCGATCAAGGCCGACAGCCGAGCGCCCGCAGCAGACGTCATTGGCGTGCTCGCAAAGGCGGAAGACGCTGGTATCAAGAAAGCTGTTGTCATGACCATAGGGGCGGACAAGTGACAGCTGTCTCGATAGAACCTGTACATATCCCGAAGCTTGGCCGCCTGTGGCTCTGGATGGGCCTCATTGCATTTGTCAGCCATGTTGCGCTGGCTGCTTATGTCTTCAGCAACGCGCCGGAATTGGCCTCGGGAGGCGGCGGAAAAGTACTGGGCACTGTGAGCATCGCCCTGGGCAGCGCGATCTCCGACACCGCCGACGTTGCTGAGGACACGTCGACCGAACCCGACCTTGCTTCAACTACCGAACCAATTGTCGAGCCGGTAGAGACTCCGCCAGCGGTGAACCCCCTGCCAAAGCCTCCCAAAGCCAAGGCTGCGGCGCGGGTGCCGCCGCCCGTCAAAACACAGCCGAAACCAATTGCTCAGTCTGAACCGAAACCACAACCCAAGCACGCACCTGTAACCACAGCTCCGAAGCTGACAAAGCCCCCCACACAAGAAGCAGGCACGCCGGCGGATACCGGTCCGGCAAGCATCAAAAGCGATGCGACGCCAACATTGGGCGATGGCTCGGCGGCAACAGCACCAGGCAATGGCGGCGCGGCGACTGCATCTGCAGACAATCACAATGCCTACCTTGCCATGCTTCGCGCCCGTATCGAAGCGAACCGCACCTATCCTTCATCGGCACGTCGGGCAGGCAAGGAAGGTGTGACGTCAATACGGCTTGTGATAATTGCAGATGGCAGTCTGCGCCAGGCAAACATAGTGCAAAGCTCAGGACACTTTGCTTTGGACCGGGCCGCAAAAAGGATGGTGCAGAAGGCCGCCCCCTTCCCCGCGCCACCAGGTGCGACCTTTGACGTCACAGTGCCGGTCGCATTTGCCCTGCGCTAATGCGAAGGAGCAGAAGCCTCTGGAAAGAGTGCGCTAGACGACCGTGCCGGGGAAATGGCGGAGAGGAAGGGATTCGAACCCTCGATACGCTTTTGACGTATACTCCCTTAGCAGGGGAGCGCCTTCGACCACTCGGCCACCTCTCCACCGCCGGAGATACGCGGGAAATCTTAGGATTTCAACCAAGAAATGCCGTTTTCGCCCCCCTCCCACACACATTCTGCGCAGACCGCCATTTTCGGCCCCCTGCACAACAGGTGCATACTCCCCAAACCGCCTGAGTCGGCGGCCTTTTGAGCACTCACTAGGGGGAGACGCATATGTTCAAGGAGTTCCGGGATTTCATTGCGCGCGGCAATGTCATCGATCTCGCCGTCGGTATCGTCATCGGCAGCGCTTTCACAGCAATCGTAAAATCGCTGGTCAACGACGTGGTCATGCCACCCATCGGCCTGATCCTGGCTGGCGTGGATTTCTCCAGCCTGTTCGTCCCGCTGGATGGCAAGGAATATGAGACGCTCGCCTCTGCAACAGAAGCAGGTGCTGCGACACTCAACTACGGCCTGTTCATCAATGCCGTGATCTCGTTTCTGATTGTCGCCTGGGTCGTCTTTCTCATCGTCCGCTCGATCAACAAGATGAAGAAGGCGGAAGAAGTGGCACCCAAGGAAGATCCCACACCGCCGCGTGAAGAAGTCCTTCTCACGGAAATCCGCGATCTCCTCA
>JANQMQ010000625.1 GCA_028279995.1 Candidatus Phaeomarinibacter sp.
CCTGTCAGCCCCGGACCGCGCGGCCATCGGGATGGAAACAGGCATTCAGAACAGCACCGTGGCGATCACCCTGGCCGGCATCCTGCATGCCGGGCCGGAAGCCCTGCCGGTCATTGCCTTGCCCGCCGCCGTTTACGGTATCCTGATGTATCTGGGGGCCTTGCCGGGAGGCTACCTGATGTATCGCGCCGTGAAGGCAGCCCCGTAAGGGCGAGAAGCCGGCAGCTGCAATACGGTCGGCGAATCAAGGTATTCGGTCGCGATGAATCTTGCGTCTGCCCGGTGCTATGCCATTCGCACTCGGTAAAACCGTACGCCTTCTCTTCGGCACAAATCAGGGCCGACTGTCTGGTAAGGATTTATGTTGAATTGGCGGACCCGACAGGATTCGAACCTGTGACCTCTGCCTTCGGAGGGCAGCGCTCTATCCAGCTGAGCTACGGGTCCCTGGAGTCTGATCGTTTTTCACTGCTATGGTGAGAAACGTGAATCAGCCTCGGTCGCGTATTGTTAGAGGGCGACTCACGCTCTTGACGAAAGCGGTCAAGAACAATCGCACTCTTGAGCGATGTTGCGGAACATACTGCAAGCCGGGGGCTTGGTAAAGAGGGCTTCTTCGTAGTGTGGGCTCCGGTGATTCGGAGGAATGCACGCTGCGGTTCAGGCCTTGGGATTCGCCAGTTTCGTGATGTCGTCCCAGACCATTAGCCGATAGTCGAGCAATCTGTCGCCAAGCATCTCCTGTGCGACCAGTTTTCCGACCGCGCCGAGCCTTTCATAGAAGCGGATGGCATCCGCGTTGCCATCAAGCACCTCCAGGGACAGGTTTCTGCAGCCCCGTGCCGCTGCGCAGGCGGCGGCGTCTTGAAGCAGGCGCTTGCCGATCCCGCCGCCGCGCAGGCCCGGACGCACATGCAGGTTATCGACGTAGGCGTCGTAGCCCTCTTTGTAATTGATCCAGAGTGTGATGAAGCCGACGAGCGCGCCCTCTTGTTCGGCCAGACGGATAAATCCCTCCGGTCGCTGTGAGTTGCCGGACCGGTCCTGCAGGTCATTCCCCAGCAAACCCTGCCAGCGTTTCCGGTGTTCCCCGGCCAACGGTCCGTCGAGGTAGCTGTCGCTTGCGAGGCCGCGATAGGCGCTCTGCCAGCTTTCACTGTGTAGACCAGCCACGGTCATGGCGTCAGCCGCCTCGGCGTCGCGAATGCGAATGCCGTCGGATAGCGCGGCGGCAGATTGCGGAGCGGAGGTATCCGAGCTGATATGTGAGGACATGACGGGAACCGAACGGTTTGATGACTGGGCCATCCCTTTTGGCACTTGCGTCAAAAGGTCGTCAAGCAGGCCCTCGGTTAACCGAAGCGGTCAGTCGGCCCAGGCGTTCAGTCGGCCCAAGCGCTCAGTTGGTCCAAGCGCTCAGTTGGCTCAAGTCGTAAGTTGGTTTGGGCGTCTAGTTGGCCTGGCCCGCGCGCAGCCGGTAGCGCCCGTCTTTCATGCATTCGAAAACGTCTTCCACATTGGGATGGCGCACCGGACCGCCGTCTTCGTCCTGCAGAAGGTTTTGTTCGGAAACATAGGCAACGTACGGGCCGTCCGCGTTTTCGGCGAAGAGATGATAGAAAGGCTGATCCTTTGCCGGGCGCAGATCCTCGGGAATGGCGTCGTACCACTCTTCACTGTTGGAAAAGACAGGATCCACGTCAAAGATCACGCCGCGGAAGGGGTAAACCCTGTGGCGGACGATTTCACCGATACCGAATTTTGCGGTCGAGGACTCCATGGCTTCCCTAATTCTCTGGCATGCAAGCGCTGCGGACGTCTCAAATCGATAAGATGTGTCTGCAGTATACAGTCAGTTGGTTAACGCCGGTTTTATCCTGTCGTGCCCCGCGGCGTAAAGTGAGGAATATTACGGTGCAGATATAGTAGATCCGGATGGCAGTCTGTTCACCGCTTTTAACGGGCCGCAAACCCTGGTTCCGGACAGTGTGTGCCCCGGGCCGCGTGTGCGAGACGGCGTCTGCCGGAGGGCGTCTTTGGGTCGTGGCGCTCGGGCTGTCAGCAACTGGTGCAGGGGTCCAGCGGCAGATCCTGCGCCAGCCAGCCCGATCC
>JANQMQ010000639.1 GCA_028279995.1 Candidatus Phaeomarinibacter sp.
GTCACCACGCGGCCGATGGGGGAGCTTCCGCAGGCCCTGCGCGATCAGCTGGACCGCAAGCTCGTGGGCAAGCTGGTGATGGTCAACGGATAAGAAAAGGGCCGGGCATTGCTGCCCGGCCCTTGCCTGTTGTGCGTGGTCTACGACCTACTTCATGTCGAAGCGGTCTGCTTCCATGACCTTGGTCCAGGCGAGGACGAAGTCGACAATGAACTTCTCTTTCGCGTCGTCCTGGGCATAGACCTCGGCCAGCGCCCGCAGCTGCGAGTTGGAGCCGAAGACGAGGTCCACGCGGGTGCCGGTCCATTTGACGGCGTCCGTTGCGCGGTCGCGGCCTTCGAACACTTCTTCGTCCGCATCAACCGGCTTCCACGCCGTGCTCATGTCGAGCAGGTTGACGAAGAAGTCGTTCGTCAGCGCGCCGGGCGTCGAGGTGAACACACCGTTCTTCGAGCCGTCTGCATTGGTGTCGAGCACCCGCATGCCGCCGACGAGCACCGTCATTTCCGGTGCTGACAGTGTCAGCAACTGGGCCTTGTCGACGAGCAGTTCTTCAGCCGAGATCGAGAACTTGGCCCGGGCGTAGTTGCGGAAGCCGTCCGCTGCAGGTTCAAGCACCGAGAAGGACTCGACATCGGTCTGCGCCTGGCTCGCATCGGTGCGGCCGGGATTGAACGGCACATTGACCTCGTGACCGGCAGCCTTGGCGGCCTGCTCGATGCCGACATTGCCGGCGAGCACGATTACGTCCGCAAGCGACACCTGCTTGCCGTCGCTCTGGGCATCGTTGAAAGCCTTTTGCACGGCTTCCAGCTTGTCCAGCACCTTCGCCAGTTCGGCCGGGTTGTTGACCGCCCAGTCCTTCTGCGGTGCGAGGCGAAGACGGGCACCATTGGCACCGCCACGCATGTCCGACCCGCGGAAGGTCGAGGCAGAGGCCCAGGCGGTTGAGACCAGCTGGGAGACCGTGAGGCCGGTTGCAGCGATCTGGCTCTTCAGCTGCTCGGCATCCGCCACCGTGATGAGCGGGTGCGTAGCGTCGGGAACAGGGTCCTGCCAGACCAGTTCTTCTGACGGCACTTCCGGGCCGAGATAGCGGACCTTGGGGCCCATGTCGCGGTGCAGGAGCTTGAACCAGGCGCGGGCGAACGCATCCTGAAACTCCGCCGGGTTCTCATGGAAGCGGCGCGAGATTTTCTCGTAGTCCGGGTCCATGCGCATGGCCATGTCGGCAGTCGACATGAAGATGGGCACCTTCTTCGAGCCGTCGGCTGCGTCCGGGGCCATGTCCTCTTCCTGGAGGTCCTTTGGCGTCCAGACATGGGCACCGGCCGGGCTCTTGGTCAGTTCCCAGTCATATTTGAACAGCACGTCGAAATAGCCGTTGTCCCACTGGATGGGGTTGGGCGTCCACGCGCCTTCAAGGCCTGACGTGATGGTGTCGCCGCCCTTGCCACTCTTGTAGGTGGAGAGCCAGCCGAAGCCCTGGGCCTCGATGGCACCACCTTCGGGTTCGACACCCACATTGGCCGCGTCGCCAGCACCGTGCATCTTGCCGAAGGTGTGGCCACCTGCGGTCAGCGCGACGGTTTCCTCGTCGTTCATGGCCATGCGGGCGAAGGTTTCGCGGATATCCCGGGCAGAGGCCAGCGGGTCCGGATTGCCGTCGGGGCCTTCCGGGTTCACATAGATCAGGCCCATCTGCACGGCGGCGAGCGGGTTTTCCAGCTCGGCGGCAGCACTATCAGCACTGTCCAGATCGCGGGCTCCCCCATAGCGGCTGTCGGGATTGTCGCTGCCGATCAGCCACTCGGTTTCGCGGCCCCAGTAGGTGTCTTCTTCGGGCTCATAGACGTCTACGCGTCCGCCGCCGAAGCCGAAGGTCTTGCCGCCCATGCTCTCGATGGCGACGTTGCCCGCGAGCACCAGAAGGTCTGCCCAGGAAATCTTGTTGCCGTATTTCTGCTTGATCGGCCACAGAAGACGGCGGGCCTTGTCGAGGTTCCCATTGTCAGGCCAGGAGTTGAGCGGGGCAAAACGCTGCATGCCGGTGCCCGCGCCGCCGCGGCCATCGCCTGTGCGGTAGGTGCCGGCGGCATGCCACGTCATGCGGATGAACAACCCGCCATAGTGGCCATAGTCAGCCGGCCACCAGTCCTGGCTGTCGGTCATCAGTGCGGTGAGGTCTTTCTTCAGCGCGGCATAGTCGATGGACTTGAAGGCGTCCGCATAGTTGAAGTCCGGGTCCATGGGGTCGGACGCCGGGGCGTTCTGATGCAGAATCTTGAGGTTCAGCTGGTTCGGCCACCAGTCGCGATTGGACCGGGTGTTAGAAGCTGCGCCGCTGGTACCGCCGTGAAAAGGGCAGCCGGGCGCTTCACTCATATCGTTCATGGTCGTGAATCCTCCAAACTGTGTGGGCCCATCCTTGCGTGGGCCGATGACACAAATGTATCGGCACCCGAAAATAAGCTCCAATCGTATTTACTGAGACATTTGATCAGATTATCTTATGGAATATGATCTCGACCAAACAGCTTGTCTATTTTGATGCGGTGGCGCGGCTCAAGCATTTCGGCCGGGCGGCGGACGAGTGCGCGGTGACGCAACCGGCGCTGTCCATGCAGATTCAGGAGATGGAGCGGGACCTTGGCGTTTCGCTGGTGGAGCGCGGGCGGACCATTCGGCTGACCGATGCGGGTGAGGAAGTCGCAACGAGGGCAGCCCGCATCCTTCAGGATATTGAAGGGCTGACGGATTTTGCCTCGAAGCGGCGGGCCACCTTGACCGGGCGGCTGCGGCTGGGGGTCATTCCGTCGATCGCTCCCTATCTGCTGCCGACTGTACTTCCGGAACTGCAGTCGCAGTATCAGTCGCTGGAGCTGCGCATCCGCGAGACGCTGACGGAGTATCTGGTGGCGCAACTGGATGACGGGACGCTGGATGTGGCCTTGCTGGCGCTACCTATTGACGAGCCGAAGATTGAAACACTTTCGCTGTTCGAAGACCGGTTCCTGCTGGCCTCGCCCACGGACGCCCCGGCGCCCAGGCGCAAGATGGCGCGATTTGAAGACCTCGACGAGGTGCCGCTGCTGCTGCTGGAAGAAGGGCATTGCCTGCGGGAGCAGGCGCTGAGCTTCTGCACCCTGCGGAGTATCGAGAATGCGGATTCGTTTGGGGCCTCCAGCCTGTCCACACTGGTGCAGATGGTGGCCAGCGGCATGGGGCATACACTGCTGCCGGAAATGAGCGTTGATCTCGAAGCGGCGCGCAACAAGGTGCGGGTGACGCGGTTTGAAGCGCCGGAGCCCAGCCGGATGATCGGGCTGGCGTTCCGCAAGACCTCGCCGCTGAAGGCGGACTTTGAGGCGCTGGGGGCGGTGATCAAGGCGACGCAGCCCCCGCCGCCGAAAGTGTGATCTAGCTTGCCACCAGCAGCTTGCGGGCCATGTCGCGGGTGGTGGCGAGATAGCGTTTGTGCGACCAGCCGCATTGCTGGGTCAGCTGCTCCCAGTTGCGGATAGACAGGAGCGTCCAGAGAATGTCGGTCGCCTGGCGGACGGAATAATCCGCAGTCAGGTCGCCGTCCTTCGACAGCGCCTTCACGGCGGCTTCGCACCCCTCGCGGTGGGCGCGCATACGGTCGTTCCAGGCGGCCGCTGCGGCTTCATCGGTGGGCAGCATGGCCATCAGGGCGCGGGCGATGCCGTGGATTTCAAGCTGCCAGTTGCCCCATGCGATGACATAGGCATCCAGCCGCTCGATGCCGGATTTGGCTGTCCGGCTGGGTGCGAGGCGCGCCTCCATGTCGTTGATGTCTTCAAGATAGCGGGCGGCGCCGATCAGCAGGTCCGCCCTTGTGGGGTAGTGCAGATAGAGCGCCTGACGGCTGATGCCGGTCGCTTTGGCCACGTCGGCCATGCGGATGGAGACATCGCCGGATTCCAGCAGGGAAATGGCCGCGTCGAGAATTCTTGATTTTGTTTCAGGTGATTTACTTGACATCGCGTCAAGGTACTCCTACTTGTCATGCTGTCAACTTGACATGGTGTCAAGGAACGGAATTCACCGCCATACGTCAATGAAGGAGCCTGACATGTCCAAGAAGATTTTCATCTGGGTGGCACACCCCAAGCCGACATCCCTGTGCAGTGCCCTTGCGGATGCCTATGAGGCCGGCGCGCGCCGCGAAGGCGCCGAGATCCGCCGTCAGGCGCTGAGCGACATGACTTTCGATCTCAATTTCGACGGCTACACGGATGTGTATGGCGAGAAGAAGGAAGACGCGCTGGAGCCCGACCTGATGCAGTGGCAGGCCAACATTCAGTGGGC
>JANQMQ010000684.1 GCA_028279995.1 Candidatus Phaeomarinibacter sp.
GAAGGACATCCGACGCAGAGTTAGCTGGTGCAGGTCCGTTCCAGTTACACATGTCATCCCGGCCCCCTCGCCGGGATCGGGTGCTGTGATGTTCCGACCGCGCCGAGGGCGATCCCGGATCAAGTCCGGGATGACAGAGGACGTTGATTGTGCGCCTTACCCGCTCGGCGCCGGGCGCCAGCCGAACTTGTCCTTGATCCGCTGCATAAGGGTGTCGCGCACCTCGCGATAAGCTTCGAGCCTTTGCTCACGCGAGCCCTGCGCGAGCGTCGGGTCATGGGTTGGCCAGTACTCGACGTCCGCCGCCATGGTGCGTGTCAGGTCCACAGCCTTGTGCTGGGCTTCCGGTGTCAGGGACACGATCAGGTCGAAGCTTGTATCTTCCAGTTCGTCAAAGCTGCGCGGCTTGTGCCTGGTGAGGTCTATCCCCAGTTCCTCCAACACTACGATGACGAAGGGATCAAGCTCTCCTGCCCGCACGCCGACCGAATCAACAAAGACATAACGCCCATAAAGATGCCGCATGATGCCTTCTGCCATGGGGGAGCGGACGGCGTTCTGCCCGCAGGCAAACAAGATCGCGTCCGGCAGGTCTTCGCCGTTGGGCCCACGCATGGCGCCCTAGCCTTTCATATGCAAAACGCAAATGAGCGTGAAGAGACGGCGGGCGGTGTCGTGATCCATGGCGATCTTGCCCTCGAGGCGCGCCGTCAGCAGTTCCGCCCCCTCATTGTGCAGGCCGCGCCTTCCCATATCGATGGACTCGATCTTCGAGGGAGACGCTGAACGAATTGCCTCATAGTAGCTTTCGCAGATCAGGAAGTAGTCCTTGATGATCTTGCGGAACGGGGTCAGGGACAGGATGACCTTGCCGTGGGGATCCTCCGCCTCGTTGCGGATATCGAAGACAAGCCGGTTTTCCTCAATGGAGAGATGCAGGCTGTAGGGCCCACCGTCGCTGCCGTTTGGCGCGAAGGTGTTGTCCTCCAGCAGGTCGAAGATGGCGACCTTGCGCTCGTGCTCTATCTCCGGCGTCCGCCGCACGACACTGGCCTCGTCGAGCACGATGGACGCGATCCGCTTTGTCGGATCGGGAGCCTGCTCGGATGTGGGTTCGTCAGTCATGCAAGGACCAGGAGAATTAGCTGCGCGCAGTCTATGCGCTCCGACGCGTATTACCTAGTGCAGCGGGCATGGCCGCCTTGCACCAGTGCAAGTTACCGATTGAGGCGGATGGATACCGAACGGCCATGGGCTTCCAGCCCTTCTGCATCGGCCAGCGCCACGGCTGCCGGGCCGATGCGGCCCAAGCTGTCCGCATCACACTTCACCAGTGATGTACGCTTCATGAAGTCGAGTACGGACAGGCCTGACGAGAACCGGGCCGAGCGGGCCGTCGGCAGCACGTGGTTGGTGCCGGCCACATAATCGCCCACCGCTTCCGGCGTGTACCGGCCAAGGAAAATGGCGCCTGCGTGGCGTACCTTGTCCGCCAAGGGTTCGGGGTCGGCGACGGCCAGCTCCAGATGCTCAGGTGCCAGGCGGTCGACCAGAGGAACAGCCGCGTCAAGCGATGGGACCACGATGATGGCGCCGTAGTCATACCAGCTGGCGGACGCGGTGTTCTCGCGTGACAGCTGCTTGAGCTGGCTTTCGACCGCTGCCGCCACATCATCCGCACACTGCGCATTGTCCGTGATGAGGATCGACTGGGACGAGGGATCGTGCTCGGCCTGACTGAGAAGATCAGCAGCGATCCATGCCGGATCGTTGTCGCCATCCGCGACCACGAGAATCTCCGACGGGCCGGCAATCATGTCGATGCCAACCGTGCCAAACACCTGACGCTTGGCGGCGGCTACATATGCATTGCCCGGGCCGACGATCTTGTCGACAGGCGCAATCGTGTCCGTGCCATAGGCGAGCGCGGCAACAGCCTGCGCGCCGCCAATGCGATAAACCTCGGTGACGCCCGCAAGCTTGGCGGCGGCGAGCACCAGCGGGTTCTCGACACCATCCGGCGTGGGCACGACCATGACGACGCGCTCAACGCCTGCGACGCGGGCTGGGATGGCGTTCATCAGCACGGATGAGGGATAGGCCGCCGTGCCGCCGGGCACATACAAGCCAGCAGCGTCCACCGCCGACCAGCGATGGCCGAGCTCGACACCGGCCTCATCTGTGAAGCGCATGGATTTGGGAAGCTGCTTTGCGTGGAACGCCTCGATGCGTTCGGCGGCCAGCTTCAGAGCATCCAGCGTTTCAGCCGGGACATTCGCTGCCGCGGCGTCCAGACGCTCCCGGGGAATGCGCAGATCGTCCGCGCCTGAGAGTGTCAGGCGGTCAAACTTGTTGGTGAGGTCGACCACTGCGGCGTCCCCACGTGCCTGCACGTCGGCGATGATGGCGGCGACATCATTGTTCACATCCACCGCCGTCTCCCGCTTGGCGGTGAGAAGTTCGGCAAACTGTGCTTCGAAGTCAGCACTGCGCGCATCGAGGCGGCGGGGGTCAGATCGTCCGGTCATATCATCACTTGGTGTTGGGAGGCACTTGGATTGGGGTGCGCAACAAGCGCGTGTCAGGCTTTCAGGTCCCGTTAGGGGAGATCGTGTTCGGGCTTCGAGGTGGTTTCCCACGGCTGCCCGATATCGGTCAAATGGCCCTCCAGGCACTCCACGTCCAGTGCAATCGTCCCGCCGCCGGCAAAATCAAGGGTGATGGTGCCGGATGGGTC
>JANQMQ010000687.1 GCA_028279995.1 Candidatus Phaeomarinibacter sp.
AGCGCTTCTGGGCCCCTGCCTTGTGGGTGCACATGGCAATCTGGGTACCTGTCACACTGATCATGTGCATGGCACTCCTGCCTCCTATCAAGGGAGCTCTGGTTGGTCTTCAGTGGTCATTCCGCATGCATGGCTTCGAGTACGATGAGGAACCAGCAAGCAACGCCGGATTGCGCACAAGCAGCAACTGATTTCAAGTCCTAGACAGACTTCACATTGCGAGGCATCGTCCCTCGCCATGACAAAAAATCAAAAAGCTTCGAAAGCCGCACAGAAAGCAGCATCCAAAAAGAACGGCCCGTTTGATCCGGCATACATGCGCTCAAGCGAGTACCGCGAGGAGAAAACACCGGCGGTCCGTCCAAAAGACGCCGCAACGCTCATTCTTGTGCGCCATGATGACAATGCGCCACGCATTCTCATGGGCAAGCGTCACGCCGACCACAAGTTCATGCCGAACAAGTACGTCTTTCCCGGCGGCCGCGTTGACCTCGCGGACAGCCGGATTAAGCCGGCAAGGGACCTGACAGAAACCGTCCAGCGACAGCTGATGGACAGAATGCGTGGACGCCCGTCCCTCGCCCGCGCACGCTCTTATGCATTGGCCGCAGTGCGGGAAACGTTTGAAGAGACCGGGCTGGTTGTCGGGACACCCAATGATGGTGCCGCTCCAAAGTCACGTCACACGGACTGGAATGCATACTTTCAGCAAGGCGCCCTGCCCGACCTGTCCAAGTTCAACATGATTGCCCGGGCTATCACACCCCCCTACAGAAACCGGCGCTTCGACACACGGTTCTTCGTGGGAGGTGCCTCAACCATCCTGAGCGACATGCATGACACGGCAGGCGCATCCGGCGAACTCCTTGATCTGCACTGGCTCACAATTGCAGAGGCACGTGACGTCGACCTGCCGAACATCACACGCATGGTCATTGCGGAAATCGAATCCAGGCTCAACGCCCCCAAGGATGCGTCACAGAGACCGGTTCCTTTCGTGTATTTCCGCGGAGCCAAACCCATACAGGACAAGATCAACGCATGAATGCCGTGAAACCGCGCGATGCGGCCAGCCTTATCCTGTTACGCGATGCGGCTGACGGGCCGGAAGTCCTTATGGGTCGCCGACACTCGCGCCATGCCTTTATTCCTGATGCATTTGTGTTTCCCGGCGGCAAGCTCGATGCGGACGATAGGCAGGTAACAACCGCCCAATCCAGGACCAGCAAGGCAACCCAGGCTACGCAGGCACTGGAGGCGGCAGCTATCCGTGAAACATATGAAGAGACTGGTTTGTTGCTGGCGTGTCCGGGTGACATTGGGGCCGCAGCCACCGGAACATGGGGTGAATTCCGCTCGCGCGGTCTGGTGCCGGATGCGAAGCAGCTACGGCTCCTTGCCCGGGCAATTACGCCAGCGGAAAGCCCGATCCGGTTTCACGCCCGTTTTTTCGCAGCCTACAACGCACCGGTCACCGGCAATATCAACGGCTCTGGTGAGCTGCTAGACCTTGCCTGGTATCC
>JANQMQ010000092.1 GCA_028279995.1 Candidatus Phaeomarinibacter sp.
CCGTCGGGCAAACTGTCCGCTGGACAAAAAACCCGCGTCGGGCTGGCCAAGGCGCTTATCAACGAGCCGGAGCTTCTGCTGCTGGATGAGCCAACCGCCTCCCTTGATCCGGATACGGCGGACTGGGTGCGCAGTTACTTTGAGGCCTACAAGGCGCGCACAGGGGCGACCATTCTGCTGGCCTCCCACAATATGGGTGAGGTGGAGCGGCTGGCGGATCAGGTCTTGATGATGACACAGGGCAAGATCGTGGACCGGGGCAGCCCGGCGGACCTGCTTGCCCGCTATGGCCGCACCAACATGGAAGATGTGTTCCTTGATGTCGCGCGCGGCACCGGCATCCGTGCGGAAGATGCGTTTGCGGAAGGGGCCATCCCATGAGCGACCGAATGAATGCCCTGCCGCCGATCAAGCGGCACAACCCCTCCTTCTCGTTCTCCCGCATAAACGCCATGGTGTTGCGGTACTGGTACCTCCTGCGCGGCTCCTGGCCGCGGCTGCTGGAGCTTGGCTACTGGCCCTCGATGAACCTTGTCATGTGGGGATTCCTGCAGACATTCCTCGCCCAGACAACAGACGTCTTTGCCATGGCTGGCGGGGTTCTGGTTGGGTCCGTGTTGCTGTGGGAGCTGATGTTTCGTGGCCAGCTTGGTTTCACCATTTCGTTTTTCGAGGAAATGTGGAGCCGCAATTTTGGTCACCTGATGGTGTCGCCTCTCAGGCCAGCGGAGTTCGTGGCCGCTCTTGTGGGCATGAGCATCATCCGGACGATCATCGGGATGACGCCGGCGCTGGTGATTGCGATCTGGTTCTTCGGGTTCAACCTGTTTGAACTCGGCATCGCGCTGGTGGCGTTCTTTGCCAACCTTGTCGTGTTCGGCTGGGCCATCGCACTTGTGGTGACCGGCATCATTCTGCGAAACGGCTTGGGCGCGGAGAGTCTTGCGTGGGCGGTGCCGTTCATCTTCGTGCCGCTTTGCGGCATCTACTATCCGGTGAGCGTGATGCCGGGTTGGCTTGAGGCCATCGCGCTCTGCCTGCCACCTACCTATGTATTTGAGGGAATGCGGAGCATCCTGTTCAATCAGGTGATTGACTGGCAGCGGCTGGCATTTGCAGCGGGGCTTAATGTGGGCTTCTTTGCCGCCGGATATGTGATCTTCATGGCGTTCCTGCGCTCTGCAAAAGAGCGCGGTATGCTGCTGACGATCGGGGAATAGACAGGGGCCGGCAAGCGCTCAGACATTGCCGGTTCTGTGGCGTGGCAGAAACCGCGTCTCGCCAATGCGCATGATCCAGATGTCCTCGTCCGCAAAACCACGTTCGCGGCCCGCCGCTTCAAACCGCACCGGTGGCTCGAACGGTGGTTCTTCCGTCAGCACCACTGTGCCCCAATGCATGCCGACAAGGGTGCGCGCACCAATGTCGATGCCGATCTGGACCGCTTCTTCCGGGTTGGCGTGGCTGGCTTTCATGATGCTGCGCGGCTCATAGGCCCCAATGCCGATGAGCGCGAGATCAAAAGGACCTTCCCGTGATCCGATGTCCTCAAAGACCGGCCCATAGGCGGTGTCGCCGCCGAAGAAGACGCGGCCTTCGGGCCCTTCAAACGAGAAGGCCGCCCACAGTGACCTGTTGGTATCGAGGCCTGAACGCCGGGACCAGTGGACACACGGCAGCGCCTTGATGGACAGGTCATTCATCGACATCGACTGGTACCAGTCCATTTCGACCACGATCCTGAACCCGCGCTCGCGGAAGAAGTCCCCCAGACCAAGCGGGGCCACCACCGTCATTGTCTCCTTGCCGGGAAGCCGGTGAAGAGCGGTCTCATCCAGATGGTCATAGTGATTGTGGCTGATCGCCAGAACGTCGATTGGCGGAAGGTCGCGGATGGCAATACCGGAGGGTACATAGCGTTTTGGTCCGAAACCGACCGGCCCCGCATAGGTCGTGAGATAGGGATCGGTCAGTATGGTCTTGCCTGCCATACGCAGCAGGAAGGACGCATGTCCCAGCCAGGTGACAAAACCGCGATCGCTGTTCTGAGATTCGGATGCCTTCTGAAGCGCTGCCAGCGCCTGAGGGCGCGGGACGACGTGGTGGTCGGGTACATCAATTTCCTTGAAGCTCTGGCGAAACATGCGGTGCATGAAGGGCAGCATGTCCTTCAGACCGGCCGTGCGATTTGGGCTACCCGGCGGATTGCGGAAGCGGCCATCCGGCAAGTGATGCCACGGCGCTGTATCAGCTGCTATCTGAGGCT
>JANQMQ010000093.1 GCA_028279995.1 Candidatus Phaeomarinibacter sp.
GCGAAAACGCCGAACAGCCCGTAGACAATCAGAATAAAGATAATGACGGCAATGAAGCCGATAGCGGCTGCAATCTCCCCCGCGGCAATGCTGTCAGCACCCAGGCCCGGGCCGACGGTGCGTTCTTCCAGAACGGACAGCGGCGCCGGCAGCGCACCGGCGCGCAGCAGAATGGCAAGGTCATTGGCGGCCGTCACGGTAAAGCCACCACTGATCTGTCCGCTGCCACCGAGAATGGGTTCGCGGATGACAGGTGCTGAAATCACCTGATTGTCGAGAACAATCGCGAAGGGACGGCCAACATTGGCCTGCGTGGTATCTGCAAAGCGCTTGGCACCTGACGCATCGAACCGGAAGGACACCACCGGTTCGTTGGTCTGCTGATCAAAGCTTGGCTGGGCATCGACAAGGCTTTCACCAGACACCATTACGCGGCGGCGAATGAGAACCGAGCCTCCGGACCCGTCAATGAGAGGCATGACAACAGAACCCGGAGGCGGCCGGTTCTGGATGGCTTCAACCACGGAGATCGAGTTGTCCACGAGGTGAAAGTTCATCTGCGCCGTCTGACCGATGATGTCGATCAACCGCTGAGGATCATCAAAGCCGGGAACCTGAACCAGAATACGGTCAGCTCCCTGCCGCTGGATGATCGGTTCGTTGGTACCCAGTTCATCAATCCGGCGGCGGACGATCTCGATGGACTGTTCAAGAACACTTTGGAGGCGCTGCGTGCGAGCGGTCTCCGTGAATGTGAGGCTGATGCGCGTTCCCGTTGTTTCCAGCTCAATGTCGCGTTCTGGAACCGCCGAGAAAACATTCGCGTTGATTGGCGCCGAAAGCTCAAGCAGCAAACCTGATGCCCGCTCCACTTCTTCCGCGTTGCGAATGCGAACGCTGACCTTGTCGTCGGCGGTGCCAAGGCCGGTGTAGCCGATGCGGGCATCTCGCAAAGTCTGGCGAACGTCGCCTTCGAGCGCTTCCAACCGGTCCGCCAGCACGGTTTCAACGTCTACCTGCAGGAGCAGGTGAACGCCGCCCTGAAGATCAAGACCCAGATTGACCTGGTTGGAGGGCAGCCAGTCCGGCAAATCCGCCAGCGTGTCTTTCGACACAAGGTTGGGCGCGGACAGGATGAATCCAAGCACACAGGTGATGGCAATCAGGGTGTATTTCCATCGGGGGAAATAGAGCATTCAGGGTGTCTCCATCAGGAGCGCCAGGCGTGTTAGCCGGTTTGGCCGCTTACGACTTGGCATCCTCGTCATTGGCTGCCTTGGGGGCGTCTGTTTTGTTGGTTTCTTTGGGTGCAGGCTCGGTCTTGGACCGAACGTCAGACAACGTGCTGCGGACGATGCGGACGCGGGTCCCCTCTGCAATCTCAACCTGAACCTCGTTCTCGTCGAGCACCTTCACGACCTTGCCGATCAGACCGCCGGCGGTCACCACGGTGTCGCCTCGGCGCACCGCTTCAACCATGGCGCGGTGTTCTTTGATCCGCTTTTGCTGAGGACGAAGGATCAGCAGATAGATGATCGCAAAGACAAGGATGAACGGAAAAATGGTAACGAGGAATTCGCTGCCGCCGCCCGCCGTCTGAGCGTATGCCGGGGTAATGAGCATCAAGGTCTCCGATGCAGGGGAAATCAAAACAGGGGCAGACCCGTACAAGGCTGCCAAAAAGGCAGTAAGTCTGCTGCGGGCGGACTATAACGAGGCCGCCACCCTTTGAAAACCAGCCCGGGACCCTTCTTAACACCCTTGATTTCTTGCGGTTTTTTATGCCGCGCCAAGTGAGTGTTAGGGTTTCACGATCGCTTGCGAGACAGATGGAGAATCACACCCCTCATGGCCGATGGCACGTCCCCTCAGATGACCCTGGAACATCTCCTTCCGATGCTGGACCGGATTGCCCGTGCCCTTGAAGCGAACGGGCCGGTCAATGAACCTTCGACGGACCCATTTGGGTCCGAGGCATTCGTCTGGATGGGGGAGAATGAACGGCTTTCCCCCGTTGCTGACGTCTCCCGGGTGGATATCGAGCTGCTGCACGGAATCGACCGTCTTCGCGATACGCTACTTGAGAACACGATGCGGTTTGCCCAAGGGCTGCCAGCCAACAATGCCCTGCTCTGGGGGGCACGCGGCATGGGCAAGAGTTCATTGGTCAAGGCCGTCCATGCCCATGTTGCTGATCAGCATGCCGGACGCCTGGCCCTGGTCGAGATACACCGCGAGGACATCTCATCGCTGCCGAAGCTGATGTCGCAGCTACGCGGGATCGACAGGCAGTTTCTGATTTTTTGCGATGACCTGTCATTCGATCAGGCCGACACCAGCTACAAGTCTCTCAAGGCTGTCCTTGAAGGCGGCATCGAAGGCCGTCCCACAAACGTCCTTTTCTACGCGACTTCAAATCGACGTCATCTGATGCCGCGCGACATGATGGACAACGAACGCCAGCGCGCCATCAACCCGACGGAGGCCGTCGAGGAGATGGTATCCCTGTCAGACCGCTTTGGGCTGTGGCTCGGTTTTCATCATTGCAGCCAGGATGAGTATCTGGAGATGATACGCGCCTATTGCGAACGCTATGGTCTCGATGCTCCATGGACAGAGATAAGAGCGCAGGCCATCGAGTGGACAAATACTCGAGGTAGCCGCTCTGGTCGCGTGGCCTGGCAGTTCGTTCAGGATCTCGCGGGTCGACTTGGGAAACGTCTTGAAAACTGATTGCCCCTAGCGGGAGGCGACGTTGTTACCCAGATAGCTCATCGGGTTGACCGCCTTTGCGCCGCGACGAACCTCAAAGTGAATTTGCGGTTCCGTCACCCCACCGGATGAACCCGATGAGGCAATCTTCTGTCCGCGGCTGACGATGTCGCCACGGCTGACCAGAAGATCTGAGTTGTGTGCGTATGCGGTGACGTATCCGTTCTGGTGGCGGACCAGGACCATATTGCCATAGCCCTTCAGCTCATTGCCGGCATACGCAACAACACCATTGTCCGCTGCCACGACGGGTGTACCCGTGGGAACACGAATGTTGATGCCGTCATTGTGCAGACCGCCCTGCTTGGGGCCGTAGCTTGAGATGATGCGGCCTTCAGCTGGCCACAGGAAGCGCCCTGCCCGTGCCGGCGGCTCGGGAATGCGCGGCTTGGCGCGCGGCGTCGCGACACCGCGAGCGGGCCGTGCGGAAGGCGTTGGAACCGTGGACTTGGCCGACGCCGTGCGCACGGGAGCCGCCTGACGACGGGAGTTCCCCCGCCCGTCATCAGGCATCCAGCCCCCCACGCGAAGGCGTTCCCCCACATAGATCGGATAAGGCTTGCGCTTGGCATTGAGTGTCGCGACCTGGCGCGTCGAGGTATCGTATTTAAGCGCAATTTCAGACAGCGTGTCGCCACGGCGCACCGTATGGGTACGTGGCACAGGAACTGTCAGTTTCTGGCCTTTGTAGATGGTGTATGGCTTGGACACACCATTGGCCTTGGCCAGTGCTCGCATCGGCACATTATGGCGTTCCGCCAGAATGGAGAGACTGTCGCCGGACCGCACGGTGATCGTATACGGCTCGACCGCCGGTGCTGAAGAGCCGCCATAGGATGCGCTCGGCGAACCACGGTAGCTGGACGGCGCCGCACAGGCCCCAAGAATGGCCAGGGCACCGGTTAGCAACACAGCAATCGACAGCGCACGCGAGGCGCCGCGGCTATTGCCGTCACGCTTGAGTGGTCTTGCCAGAGCTGTAAAAACCGACATCGGCTTCAATCCCAAAACATCGTAATGTTGCGGGCCGCCCCATGCACAAGGCGCAGGCCACGCACTCAATCTGATGCTCAGTCTCGGGATATTTGGTTAATGAAGACTGGATGGCGGTCAGAAAATGTAGGTATCACCGGTCAGCGATGCCGCCGTCAGCGAAAATTGCTTTGGAAAGACGCAGAATTCAGCGCCTAAAGCTCGCGCGCAACGCCTTCCACCATTGGCACAAACCGCACCGGCAGAAGGTCTTCACGCTCATATCCGGCATCGGTCTTTGTGATTTTTACGAGAAGCTGTCCGCCGCCATCCGCTGCCGGGACATCAATGGGAATGATTGCAATTCCGCCGGTCTTGAGTTGGGCAATGATGTTCTCGGGCATGCTGGGCGCAGCTGCCGTGAGGATAATACGGTCAAATGGCGCCTGCTCCGGCCAGCCCTTTGTCCCATCGCCGACCTTGGCGGTCACATTCGTGAGCCCCAGCTTGTCGAACCGCTTCTGGGCTTCCTTGAGCAGTGTCCGATATCGTTCAATCGTGTAGAGCCGTCGGCACAGGCGCGCCAGCACGGCAGCCTGATACCCTGAGCCGGTGCCCACTTCCAGCACCTTCATGCGGTCGGTCACTTCCAGCTTCATGGTCATGAATGCCACGACATAGGGCTGACTGATGGTCTGGCCGCATTCGATGGGAAGCGCGTTGTTCTCGTAGGCCTGACCCTCGAAGGCATTCTCGACAAACAGCTCGCGCGGAGTGCGTTCAATCGCACCCAGAACTTTTCCGTCCGTGATGCCCTGACGGCGCAGTGTCATGATGAGCTGGATGACCCGCGAAGGGTCGCGACCCTGGTCCTGATCGCTCACTTGGCCTTCTTTCCGTGCGGCACAACGGTCACCGGTGTGATGGCCTTGGGAGGTGTGCCGCCCAGTTCCTTTGCCATGTCACGCCGGGTGGTCTTGTGGGTGAGATCCATGTGCAGAGGTGTGACGGAAATCCGGCCCGCGTAGATGGCGCGCAGGTCTGTGCCCTCAGGCGGATTGGACAGCACTTTCTGGAAGCCGAGCCAGTGATACGGGTTTTCGCGGGCATCCATGCGCGTATCAATCAGCGCATTGCTCTGGTCTCGCTTGCCTTGAACCGTAACCTCAACTTCCTCCACAGCACTGTGCAGCACATCCGGGAAGTTCACATTCATCAGCACGTCCTTGGGCCAGCCCATCTCGACAAGCTTTGCAACGAGGGCTGCTCCGTGATGCTCCGCTGTCGCCCACTTGACCTTCTCGCGGCCTTCAAAGCCATAGGCCTGGCTCAAGGCGATCGACGGCACGCCAAGAACAGTGCCTTCCATGGCGGCAGCGATGGTGCCTGAATAGGTCACGTCCTCTGCGATGTTCTGGCCGCGGTTAACGCCTGAGAGGACAAGGTCCGGCGGCGTGTCGAGCATAAGATGCTTGACCGCCATCAGCACGCAGTCCGTCGGCGTGCCGGAGACCGCAAACTTACGCTTGTTGATTTTGCGAACGCGCAAGGGGTGCGCCAGCGTCAGCGAGTGACCTGCCCCCGATTGCTCGGTCTCAGGCGCAACTACCCAGACATCTGTGGAGAGGGCCTTGGCGATCTTTTCCAGTGTCTTGAGGCCGGGCGCGTGAATGCCGTCATCATTTGCACACAGAATACGCAGCGGACGTTTTTTGCCGTCCGCCATTTCGATTTGCAGTTTGTCAGCCATTCGCCGC
>JANQMQ010000106.1 GCA_028279995.1 Candidatus Phaeomarinibacter sp.
TATGAACTGACCACTGCCACGGGCTCTTACGGCACCCACGGCCAATCCTTGACCAGCACGGTGTTGTCCACCCCATGATCGGCCAGCACGCCCTTGAGACGCTCGCGCGCGCCGACGCTCCAACTTGCCAGCAGCACCCGCTTCTTGGCGCCGCGCAGTTGGGCGATGTGGCCCGCCACCGCGTCGAACACATTGACGCCTTCTTGGGTACGCTCGGCGGCAAAATTGCGCCCGCGTTTGCCGGATAGGTTCACGACCTGCGCACCGTCTGCCCCGTCGGGGCGCTGAAACGGTGTGAAGGCCCGTGCGTTTTGGGCGGCAAGGCGGTCCGCCCATTCGTCCTTGGTGAGATAAAGCAGGTCGGGCGGTAGCGGTTTGTAGACCACCGTGCCGAGCGACAGCTTGTTCTTAGGCTGGTCCATCGCCGCCTTGCGGCTGTCATAATAGTCGGTGATGATGTCGTAGCGGCTTTCTACCGCGTCTTCGTCCAGCGCATCGAGCGACACCAGCGCCTCCGGCACATAGTCGAACAGCGTCACCAGCTTCTCGTGAAACAGCGGCAACCAGTGTTCCATGCCGATTTGTTTGCGGCCGGCACTGACGGATTCATAGAGCTGATCTTCATCGGTCACGCTGCCAAATTGCGCCCGATAGCCCCGCCGGAACCGGTTGATGGTGTCTTCGTCCAGCAGCACTTCGCTCACCGGCACCAGGTCGATTTCAGTCACTTGGCCGGTGGTGGTTTGGCTGTCCACATCGAAGGTGCGCAAGGTATCGAGCGTGTCGCCGAAAAAATCGAAGCGCAAAGGTTCCGGCGCGCCGGGCGGGAACACGTCCACGATGCCGCCCCGCACCGCATAATCGCCCTGCTCCGCCACCACGCTGGCCCGGTGATAGGCATTGGCCTCCAAATAGGCGGTCAGATCATCAAGGGCGATGCGATTGCCCACATGGGCATGAAAGGTCGATCCGGTGACGAAATCCGGCGTGGGCACACGCTGGATGGCGGCATTGACCGTGGTGACAACGATCAGCGGTTTCGACCCATCCGCCGTGCGGTGCCGCACCAGGGCACTCAGGGCTGCCAGACGCTCGGACGCGATCTCGGGCTTGGGGGACACCCGGTCATACGGCAGACAATCCCAGGCGGGGAAAAAGATGACCTCATAATCCGGCGCGAAGAAGCGAACCGCTTCTGAAAAGGCCGCGGCGCGGGCGTCATCGCGGGCGATGTGCAGCACAGGCGTTCCTCTGCTGCGCGCGAGATCGGCCACCACCAGGGCATCGAACCCCTCAGGGACGCCGCCGACGGTCAGCCGGCCTTCCGTTGATGCAAGATCAGATTTCATCGTCTAAAACCAATGAGCTTAACCGTCCCACTCCCCCGTCCCAGCCACCCCAAAGGTACCCTGTACGGGCGGTTGGGACGGGGGAGTGGGATGGCCAAGCAATCAGTGAATTGTCGTCTTCGGCAATAGGCGAGGCAGTATCCGTGACTCACCGAGCCTTGAAGCGACATGTTTTAAGTCGAAATACCGCTGCGGTCGAGATAATCGAGGCGGCAAATGGCCTCCATCAGTGGGGTTCTATATTTGCGGGGGATTTCCTCGGCCCCGGAAATCCACTTGTAAAGCTGGGTATCCGGCAGGGAGATCAGGGCCGTGTATTCCTCGATCTCCGCGTCCGACAGGGCGCTGAGCCGGGCATCGGCGAATTGGCCCAAGATCAGGTCCATCTCGCGCGTGCCCCGGTGCCAACTCTGATATTTAAGGCGCTTCTCGACCCGCTCGCGTGCGCTCATCCCGTCCATAAACGACCGTCCTTAATTCCCTCATGCGAAAGGGATATAATAGCCGTACCTGATTTGTCAGCCGCAAGAATCTCCCTGCGGCCATTTGCTAAGATACCGTCCCCCCTATGGCGCAGCGTCCGCACATTCTGTTTCCTCTGTTCGTCGAAATTCGGACGCTGAAAGGCATCGGTCCGCGCATAGAAAAACTGGTGGAGCGCGTCGCCGGCCCTAAGATTGTCGATTTGCTGTGGACCTTGCCCACAGGCGTGATCGACCGCAGCCACCGGCCGCAGATCAGCGCCGCGCAGGACGGTGCGCTGGCCACCCTGACCGTGCGGGTGGAACAGCACCAGGTGCCCCGTAATCCGCGCGTCCCCTATCGGGTGCGCTGTACGGATGAGACCGGCGTGATCGATCTCGTCTTCTTCCGGGGCGATAAGAAATACCTGCAAGGTATTCTGCCGGTTGGCGAAACACGAATCGTCAGTGGCAAGGTGGATTTCTATCGCGGGGAACCGCAGATGACCCACCCCGATCACATTCTGACGGAAGGTGAATTCGCGGATCTGCCGCCTTACGAACCGGTCTATCCGCTCACCGCAGGTCTTACCCAGAAGACCATGACCAAAGCGGTCAGCCAGGCGGTAGGCCGGGCAACGGATCTGCCCGAATGGCAGGACGCCGCCTGGATTGCACAGCAGGACTGGCAACCTTGGTGCGCCGCCCTGCGCGAGGCGCATCACCCCACGGCCCTGTCGAGCCTCGATCCGATGACCCCGGCACGTCAACGGCTGGCCTATGACGAGCTGTTGGCCAACCAGCTTGCGCTTGGCCTGGTGCGCGCCCGGATGAAACGGCTCTCCGGGCGCTCGATCAGCGGCACCGGCGCCCTGCGCCGCAAGGTGGTCGACGCCCTGCCCTTTGACCTGACCGGGTCGCAACGCGATGCGGTGAAGGATATCGATGCGGACATGGCGTCGGATCTGCGCATGCTGCGCATGCTGCAAGGGGATGTGGGCTCCGGCAAAACCATCGTCGCGCTATTGGCCATGCTGAACGCGGTGGAAGCGGGTGCGCAAGCTGCCCTTATGGCGCCAACGGAAATTCTCGCCCGGCAGCACTATGCCACCATCCAGCCCCTGGCCGAAGCGGCGGGGGTGGGTGTCGCTCTTCTGACCGGGCGCGACAAAGGCAAGGTGCGCGAAGGCATCTTGGCCCATGTGGCAGACGGCACATTGCCCATCCTGATCGGCACCCACGCCCTCTTTCAAGACGATGTGGCGTTCAAGGACCTG
>JANQMQ010000118.1 GCA_028279995.1 Candidatus Phaeomarinibacter sp.
GCTGCCTGTCGGTACGCAGATTTTCGAAGAAGACAACGAGACGCTGATCGCTGACCTGACGGAACCCGGCCAGCGTGTGCTGCTGGCACAGGGCGGCAATGGCGGCTGGGGCAATGCGCGCTTCAAGAGTTCCACCAACCGCGCGCCCCGCCGCGCCAATGAGGGTCAGGAAGCCGAAGAGCGCTGGATCTGGCTGCGCCTCAAACTGATTGCCGATGCGGGCCTCGTTGGCCTGCCCAATGCCGGCAAGTCGACATTCCTGGCAGCGGTCACCGCTGCAAAGCCCAAGATCGCTGACTATCCTTTCACCACCCTCACCCCCAATCTGGGTGTCGTGAAAGTGGACGAGGCAGCCTTCGTTCTGGCGGATATTCCCGGCCTAATCGAAGGCGCCCACGAAGGCCACGGCCTGGGCGACCGGTTCCTGGGTCACGTGGAACGCACCAATGTGTTGCTGCATCTGATCGATGCCACGCAGGACGACGTGGCAGATGCCTACCGCACCATTCGCGGCGAACTCTCAGCCTACGGCAACGGGCTGGACGAAAAGCCCGAGTTGGTGGCGCTGAGCAAGGTGGATTCCCTGACCCCTGAACTGCGCGCCGAGAAGCAGGCCGAGCTGGCGCACGTCTCAGGGAAGACACCCATCATGCTCTCAAGCGCCAGCGGCGAAGGGGTGACCGAAGCCCTGCGCGCCATCAACACCTATGTGGCCGAAGTCCGGCAGATGCTGATTGATGAAGCAGAAGCCAAGGAAGCGGAAGAACTGGCCTTGAAGGAAGAGCGCCCCGCCCCCAGCGAAGGCTGGCGCCCATGAGTGACCGGCTGGCCAAGGCAAAACGCGTTGTGATCAAGATCGGGTCCGCCCTGCTGGTGGACGCCGCCTCCGGACGCATGCGCCGTGACTGGCTCAAGACACTTGCCGACGATGTGGCCCGCCTGCGCGCCCGTGGCCAGCAGGTCATCATTGTCTCTTCCGGCGCCATTGCCGTCGGCAGCAAGGCCCTGGGCCTCGGCGCCCGCAACACGCTGGCGCTCGAAGAAAGCCAGGCCGCAGCAGCCTTCGGTCAGATCGGCCTCGCCCGCGCTTACCAGGAAGCGCTGGAAGTCCACGAGGTGCGCATCGCACAGGTGCTCCTGACTCTTGGCGACACCGAAGCCCGCCGCTCTTATCTCAATGCCCGCTCGACACTCACCAAGCTGCTGGATTTCAATCTGGTGCCCGTCGTCAATGAAAACGACACAGTGGCAACGACCGAAATCCGCTATGGCGACAACGACCGGCTTTCAGCCCGCGTTGCCAGCATGGTTGATGCTGACTGCCTTGCGCTCCTGTCCGACGTGGATGGTTTGTATACGGATGACCCCGTCCGCAATTCGGACGCCACACTGATCCCTGAAGTCCCAGCCATTACCCGCGAAATCGAGGCCATGGCCGGGACGGCGGGCACTGATATGTCCACCGGCGGCATGATCACCAAGCTTGAGGCTGCCCGCATTGCCACGGAAGCAGGCGTCCACATGGTCATTGCCAAGGGCGCCGTCGACCACCCGCTCAAGGCCATTGAAGACGGCGCCAACGCTACGTGGTTTACAGCCCACGACACACCTGTGGTGGCCCGCAAGCGCTGGATCTCCGGCAGCCTGCAGCCGTCAGGCGGCATTACGGTAGATGAAGGGGCCGCAGCAGCACTCTCCCGCGGGCGCAGCCTCCTGC
>JANQMQ010000127.1 GCA_028279995.1 Candidatus Phaeomarinibacter sp.
AACCCAATTCTTGTGGTTTCCAGTCATCCTGCCCGCCGACATGGTTAAGCCGCGGTAGCTCAGTGGTAGAGCGCACCCTTGGTAAGGGTGAGGCCGAGAGTTCAATTCTCTCTCGCGGCACCAGCTTCCCCATTCGTCCCACAGACCATCTTCTGCCACTCATGCCCGCCAAGGCAGCGTGCCCTGACAGATGCTACCCGGACGCCATGCTGGCCATAAATTGGCAGACCTTGTAATTTTCACTGCATGGCCCGTCCCAATCTCAAGTCAGAACGCCGCGAACAGATTCTTGATGCCTTCGAGCGGTGCGTTGCGCGGTACGGACTTTACGGCGCCACGCTGGATCTGGTCTCCGAGGAAGCAGGTCTGGCGCGGCCGCTGATACGGCACAATGTGGGCAACCGTGAAGACCTGATCGAGGCGTTCATCGATCGGTTTCTGGCACGGTCGGATGCCGCCACCGCATTGATGGTCGAGCATCTGCCGGGCAGCGTGCCAGCCCATGCCATGGTCAACTGGCTTTTTCAGCCGGATGCATCATCTGACAATCAGCTCGTGCTTGTATCTTCGGCACTGATCATGGCGGGCGCACACGATGCAAAACTCGCGCGGATGATGCGATCCTGGATGGCCGACTTCATTGACCGCGTTGTTGCGGTGCTCCGCAAAGCCTTTCCTGAAGCCACGGCTGGCGATGTTCAGGCGGCTGCGGCGGGCATTGCCGGCATCTACTTCACCTATCAGTCGATGGTTCCGCTCGGACCGGATACGGCCCTGCGCACCGGCTCTCACGAAGCGGCCCTGAAACTGCTGCAAACGCTTGAGAGCTGACCTGCATCATGCCTGCCTCTTGTTATTTGTCTTTTTTGACAATAAATAAGGTTCAGGAGGTGATGTCTCATGCCCTACGACCATCCGATTCCTGCGCAGCCCAGACAATTGCTGCCCCGTGACGCCTATACATCCAGCGCGTGGCTTGATGCGGAGCGTATGCATCTGTTCAGCCGCTGCTGGACCTATGTCGGTGTAACAACCGATTTTCCAGAACCGGGCAGTTACCGCGCGCTGACCGCGGGGCCCTACCCGCTGATGGTCATGCGCAGCCAGGACGGTGTCCTCCAGGCGTTCCACAATCTGTGCCGCCACCGCGGAACAGAACTGCTTGAAGGATCAGGAACGCTAAAGGGAACAATCGTGTGCCCCTATCACCGGTGGACCTACGGCACCGACGGGTCCCTGCGAGGCGTGCCCAATGAGGCTGAGTGTTTTGCAGGCATCGACAAATCAGCGCTCGGGCTCAAGCCGGCTGCCATCGGCGTGTTCAAGGGACTGGTCTTTGTGCATCCCGACCCCGTGCCGGAAATGGATTTCACCACCTGGCTCGGGTCGCTGCCGGATGTGGCCTGGCCCCATGACATCGAGGATGGCTCACTAGTGGCGGGTGACGAAGCCGTCTACGAGATGAAGTGCAACTGGAAGGTGTTCTACGAAAACGCCATAGACGGCTATCACCTGGCCTATCTGCACGACAAAACGTTGGGACCGGTAGGTCCGGACAAGAACATATGGGATGCCCACGGGCAGCATCTGGTGTGGTACTCGACCGAGCGCGACGGCGCCCGCTTCCCGATGACGAAACTCGTCGAGGACCAGTTCAAACGCATGGGCGTGACTGACACACACCCAGACGGCATGACGCCCTATGGCGGTGTCTACATGCTGTTTCCGACGACGATCATCACTGCCGTGCCCTACAGCCTGTCGGTGGCACAGCTGGTGCCGGTATCGCCTGGCATTACATATCTCAAGGCGCGCACCTTCTCGCCACCGGGCTGGCACGGGCGCTATGGGAAAGTGTCCGACGTGCCGGGATATGACCCGGCGACCGGCATCATCAGCTCCGACAACTGGAAGACGCACCCGCTTGAGACCTATGACTTTCAGACGGAAGAC
>JANQMQ010000151.1 GCA_028279995.1 Candidatus Phaeomarinibacter sp.
CGAAGTTCGAATTGGTAAGCTCGGGGTCGCCGGTCACTTCAATGCGTGAGAAGCGCTTGAGTACTTCTTCCCACAGGATGCGCAGCTGAAGTTCGCCGATGCGGTTGCCCATGCAGCGGTGAATGCCGAAGCCGAAAGACAGGTGCCGGCGGGCGTTCTTGCGGTCGATGATGATCTTGTCCGGATCATCAAAGATCGCCGTGTCGCGGTTGCCGGACACGTACCACATGACCACCTTGTCGCCCTTGCGGATCTGTTTGCCGCCGAGGATTGCATCCTCAAGGGCCGTGCGGCGCATATGCGCCAGCGGTGTCTGCCAGCGGATGATTTCGGCCACGGCATTGTCGATAAGGGACGGGTTGGCGACCATCTTGTCCCACTGGTCCGGGAACAGGTTCATGCCGAAGACGCCGCCGGTCATGGAGTTGCGGGTGGTGTCATTGCCGCCGACGATGAGCAGCGACAGGTTCCCCAGAAATTCTTCCGGCGGCATGTTCGCCATGGCCGGGCTGTGAGTCATCATGGTCAGCAGATCGATATTGTCCGGCTTGTCGATGCGGCTTTGCTGCAGGTCACTGAAGTAGGCCGCCATCTCCATCAGCTCTTCGATGCGCTGCTGCTGGGTCTCCACCACGCCGGAGCCTGGCTCGGCTGTTGAAACATCCGACCAACGGGTGAGCTTGTGGCGGTCTTCGAAGGGAAAGTCGAACATCGTCGCCAGCATCTGCGTGGTCAGCTCGATGGAGACGGTCGAGACCCAGTCAAACTCCTCGCCCACTGGCAGGCTGTCCAGCAGATTGGCTGTCCGTGTCCGGATGATATTGCCGAAGTGTTGGAGGTTGTTGGGGTTGGTGATGCCGTTGACGGACTTGCGCTGCTCGTCGTGCCTGGGCTGGTCCATGGCAATGAAGTTCACCGCCTTGAAGTCGTTCTCCGGGTCGTTCTGGATGCCGTCATCAATGATGATGCCGCCCAGATGCGCGTCCGACGAATAGACGTGATGGTTGGTATCCACGGCCATGATGTCTTCGTAGCGCGTGACCGACCAGTAGGGCCCGTAGTGGCTGTCAGCGCAGTAATGCACCGGATCTTCGGCGCGCATTTTCGCGAAGATGGGCAGGTACTCGTAATTCCGCCACAGCGCCGGGTCTGCCACATTGGTCTTGCTGGTGAGCTCGGGTGCTGTTGTGGGCGTCTGTTTGAAAGCCTGACTCATGGGTGCGTCCCCTCCAAGGGCGGATTGCGGGTGCAGTTGCTCTGCGTTTTTTGAGCGGGGACGGGGAACCAGACCCCGGACCCATCCGTTATTATGCGTAGCGTAACTCCGCATTAATGCCCTCTGCAAGACCAAAAGTGCCTGCTGCCTGCCTATGCGGACCGCACGCCTTGAAATCGGCGGCCTGCGGTGGTTTCTGGCTTGCAAAAGCTGGATCTGAGACAATCAGCCTTGGGGAGACATCGCACTTGGCTCTGCGTGACACGGCATATGATGCGCTTTTCGGAGACGACGAAGGCCGCGTGTGCCGCGACATTCCCGAGAGTGCCTGCAATGCGCAGCCGGAAAACGTGTCGGCCCATGTCATCAGCCTGGCAGCAACCAAGGCGGGTGACGGCCTTTCCGATCCCAAGCTCATTCTTGCCTGGGTGCTCAACGCGCTTGGGGCTCCCGCTTTCCTGATCGGCCTGCTTGTACCGCTGCGTGAAGCCGGCGCGCTGGTTCCGCAATTGTTTGCGGCCGGGGCTATCCGCGCCCTGCCGGTGCGCAAATGGGCCTGGGCCATTTCCAGTTTCATTCAGGGTATCTGCGTTGCGGCAATGGGGGCGGTGGTTCTCATTTTCGACGGCGCTGCCGCGGGCTGGATTATTGTCGGTCTGCTTGCGGTCTTTGCCCTCGCACGGTCGGTGGCGTCGGTGGCCTACAAGGATGTGCTCGGCAAGACAGTCTCCAAGGCCAAACGCGGCACGACGACCGGGACGGCGGACAGCATCGCTGCGTTCATCGTCCTGATGTTCGGCCTGGCATTGTCCTTCGATGTGCTTGCCCGCTCCATTGAGGTCATTTCAGCGGCCCTGTTCATCGCCGGGGGGTGCTGGACGGTGGCGGCCGCTGTCTTCACCACCCTGCAGGAAGAACCGGGCGCGACGGAAGGCGGGGGCAACGCCTTTGCAACCGCGATGGAACAGCTGTCCTTGTTGCGCGAGGACCGCCAGCTGCAGCGCTTCATCGCGACACGCGGACTGCTGATCGCCACCGGTCTGGCGCCGCCCTATCTTGTCACGCTGGTTGCCCACCGCGGCGGAACGGATCTGTCGCAGCTTGGTCCTTTCATTGTGGCGTCAGGTCTTGCCGCCGTTCTTAGCTCCTATTTCTGGGGCCGGCAGGCGGATCGTTCGTCGCGCCGTGTACTCATCCATTCCGGTCTGCTTGGGGCGGTCGCCATGATGCTGGCGCTTCTCGTCACTTTTGTGGCACCCCCCTGGGCCATGGCGTATGCGATGGCGTGTGTGCTCTTTGTACTGATGATTGCCTACAAGGGCGTGCGGCTGGGGCGGTAGACTCATATCGTTGACATGGGGACAGAGGATACGCGTGCGGCCTACACGGCGCTGTCCAATACGGTCGTGGGTGCGCTGCTGCTGCTGGCGGCGGGTTTTGGTGCGGTCGCGTCTCTGGCTGGCACATGGGTGGTGATTGCTGTATTCGCTTTCATGTGTGCGGGGGCGGCCATCGTTGCTGCGGATCTTGAAGAGGTGCAGCGATCATGAGTGCCGACAGAAATACAGATGACCAGACAGAGTGGACGCCGCCTACAGATCTGACGGAGCGGATCAAGCTGGCGCTGGTGCCCCCGTCCCTGGACATCCGGCGACGGGTGAACCGGGAACTGCGCAAGGGGGAGCCGGAGTTCGGGTTGGTTCCCTTCCTGTGTGCGGCTGACAAGGACGCAATCGACATCGGGGCCAATCGCGGCGTCTACACGTGGTGGATGGCGCGCAGTGCGAAGCATGTCCACGCCTTCGAGCCCAACCCCAAGATGCTTGGCATCCTGAACCGGGTGCTGCCCGCCAACGCCACCAGCTATGCGGTGGGTCTGTCGGATAGCGAGGGTGATGCGGGTCTGTTCATCCCACAGCGTCGCAAGGGCTATTCCAATCAGGGTGGATCCCTGTCGACGCGCAAGGCGGAAATCCCCCATGGGGAAGTCACCGTGCAGACACGGACGCTGGACAGCTACGATCTGCGCAATATCGGTTTCATCAAGATTGATGTGGAAGGCTTTGAAGCGCCGGTGATTGCCGGGGCCCGCGAGACGCTCAAGCGCGAACGGCCAAATCTGCTGATCGAGCTCGAGGAAGCCCATACGGGCGAGCCCATTGAGGACATGCTGGGCCAGATCGGCGAAATGGGGTTTCAGGGCTTTTTCATGCGGCGGGGGCAGTTGACGTCGCTCACGCATTTTGACCCGGAAGCGCACCACAGGGCGGCTCCGGGCAAGGCGGAGTATGTGTTCAATTTTATCTTCATTCCGACCTGATTATCGCAGGCGCGAATGCTGTGTGCGCTGTTTCCCGCGGTCATTTACCTCGTCTGGCGCAAAAAGCGTGATTTGGCGCGCCAATGTGCTAAGAGGCGCTGTTGCCCTCTCATATGACTTTCCGGGAGCCTTAGCCTGTGGCTGACACGCCTCAAAGCCTCGCACTATCGGCCGTCGTGCCGGTCAAGAACGAGGCGGACAATATCCTGCCGCTCGTGACCGAAATCGATGCTGCCCTGAAGGAAACGGGCGAGGCGTATGAGATCATTTACGTGAATGACGGCTCTGACGACACAACACCCCAGAAGCTCATCGAGACCCAGGCGGCTTTTCCCGCCCTGCGCATCATCACGCACTCGAACAGCTGCGGACAGAGCCGGGCGGTTGCCACCGGTGTGCGGTATGCGCGCGGTCGGATGATCGTGACGCTGGATGGCGATGGCCAGAACGTACCGGCGGATATTCCGGGCATGTGGGCGAAGCTTGAAGGCGCGGAAGACCTCATGGTTGCCGGGCGCCGCAAGAAACGGCGCGATATCTGGATCAAGCGCGTGTCGTCGCGTCTGGCCAACCGCATTCGCGCCCGCCTGCTGCGGGACGACACGCCTGATACGGGCTGTGGATTGAAACTGTTCCCGCGCGATGCGTTTCTTGAGCTGCCCTATTTCAATCACATGCACCGGTTTCTGCCTGCTCTCATGCAGCGGCACGGCTACCGGGTGGTCAATCATGACGTGCAACACCGCTTCCGCGAGCATGGCACATCGAAATACGGAACGCTGGACAGGCTGGCCGTGGGGATCTTCGATATCTTCGGCGTCATGTGGCTGCAGCGGCGCATGTCGCAGCCTGACACCATTCAAGACAGTCTGCAGACGGACTAACCGGAGTTCGGGCGAACGATGCCACTAGCTGAACGCATCAAGGCGCGGTTGAGAGCGCTGGACAGCCGGGCGGTCATGGTGATCGGGCTGGCCTTCTTTGCCTTTGGGACGGCGCTGACGCTCATCCTGTTCGGCAGTGCGTGGCTGGCGCTGGAAGGCGAAGGCGATGTGGCCTCGATGATCGCCAGTGTGGATGATCCCGTCCTCGCACCGCTTGCGGTCATTCTTGTCTATGTGGGGCTCGGCGCGCTGGGCGCTCCCCAGTTCCTGTTGCAGGCCGCTGCCATTGTGGTCTTTGGGCCATGGCTTGGCTTTGCCTATGCCTGGGGCGCGACGC
>JANQMQ010000174.1 GCA_028279995.1 Candidatus Phaeomarinibacter sp.
ATCCCCACACGCGCAATCGTCATGCCGATGACCTGGTAGAAGCCGATGGCGCCCACGTTGTCG
Source organism: Candidatus Phaeomarinibacter sp. (assembly GCA_028279995.1). Taxonomy (GTDB): domain Bacteria; phylum Pseudomonadota; class Alphaproteobacteria; order CGMCC-115125; family CGMCC-115125; genus Pyruvatibacter. The sequence continues at coordinate 64 of JANQMQ010000174.1, forward strand.
TTGGTGGTTATCAGACGCACACGCCGCACGCCTGCGCGCCGCGCCACCTCGAACATGTCCGTCATCAAAGCGCGCCCGGCGCCGCGCACCCTGCCGGTGGCCGCAAGTGCCACAACCTCAAGTTCATCATCCTCTATGAGATAGGCAGCCACACCGGCGAAGTCATCCCCAGACACGGCCACCCGGGCCGGCAGGGCAAACGGATCAACCTCACGCCCGAGCGACACGACACTATCACCCCATTGCTGGCGTATCAGCGCATGGGCCTCTGCCAGCTGGGTCTGATCCGGGTCTGTGATCTCAATATCCGGTGTGGCGGTCATGACAGGCAGCTTGACCCATTACGTCCCTTCACGGCAAATCATGTCCATGTCCGACGTCACCCTCCGACCTGCAACGAAAGATGATGTGGCGGCCATTGCGAGCGTCTATACGCCTGCCCGCGCCGCCATGCCCGGCGTGCCGGTAATCCACACGGCAGAAGAAGATTTGTGGTTCATCACCCACAAGATGCTGCCGGAGTGCACCGTCGTCGTGGCGAAGGCGGACGGCATCATCGCCGGCGTTGCCGCCTACACGGACACATGGCTGGAGCAACTCTATGTGGACCCGGCACACCACCGCAAAGGCATCGGGCTCACTCTTCTTGAGCACGTGATGCACAAATGCCCAGGCGGCCTTGAGCTCTGGGTGTTCCAGAGCAACGCGCCCGCCCGCCGCCTGTATGAATCCCGAGGCTTCCGCTGCGTCGAGCTGACGGACGGCCAATCAAATGAAGAAAAATGCCCGGATGCGCGCTATAGCTGGCCGGGAAATCTCTAGCGACCACTCCTGATACGGACACATGCCCCATGACTGAGACCAAGAACACAGGCCCGCTCGCGGGCGTGAAGATCGTCGACTGCACCTCTGTGGTGCTCGGGGCCTATGCCATGCAGATCCTGGGCGACCTGGGCGCGGAAGTCATCAAGATCGAAGCACCGACCGCCGAAGGCTCTCCCGGCGGCGACATCCTGCGCTGGGGCGGCAAGTCACCGGTGGGTCCGGGCATGGGCCCACTCTTCATGACCTACAACCGCAACAAGCGCTCGGTCATGCTTGACCTCAAGAAGGAAGAAGCCCGCGAGGCCCTGCGCACGCTCATCAAGGATGCGGACGTCTTCGCTTCCAACATCCGCTATGCAGGCATGGAGCGGCTGGGCATCGACTATGAGGGCGTCAAGAAGATCAACCCGGAGATCGTCTATGTGCATGCCGCAGGCTTCGGTAAGGGCGGCGCCTATGGCGGCCTGCAGGCCTATGACGACCTGATCCAGGCGGCCTCAGGCGGCACCGACCTACTGCCACGCGTCAACAAGCGCGCCGGCCTTGAAGGCGAACAGTTTGAACGCCCCGCCTATCTGCCCAGCCTCGTGGCCGACAAGACGACCGGCCTGCACATGGTCTATGCAACCCTCGCCGCGCTCTATCACAAGCAGCGCACCGGCGAAGGCCAGTTCGTGGAAGTGCCAATGCTGGAGTGCTTTACGAGCTTCACCATGAGCGAGAACCTATACGGCCACTGCTTCGAGCCGCCGGTCGGCGGCTACGGCTATTCCCGCGTGCTGAACCCCAACCGCCGCCCCTTCAAGACCAGGGACGGCTACCTTTCAATTGTTCCGTATTCGGATCGTCAATGGGATGACTTCTTCGAGCTCGGCGGTCGCAAGGGCCTGCTGCAGGAAGATGAGCGCTTCAACACCTACCAGAACCGCACCCAGAACGTGCTTGCGCTCTATGCGCTGGTGGAAGAAGTCGCCCAGACCCGCACCAGCAAGGAATGGATCGACCTCCTGAAGGAAAAGAATATTCCCGCCATGCGCGTCAACCGCCTCGACGACGTCACAAGCGACCCGCACCTCAAGTCCATCGGCTTCTTCGAACACCACCAGCACCCCACCGAGGGCACCTATGTGGCCATGAAGCAGCCGGTGAATTTTGAGAAGACCCCGGCGACGCATAGGCATCACCCGCCGGCGCTGGGCGTGGACACCGCTAGCGTTTTACGCGAAGCTGGGTTGAGTAAACATGAGATTGGGCAACTTACAAAGAGCCAAAATGAATAAAATAGATGCGCACCGATGTCATGAGATTTTTGTAATGGAGTCAAACATAGAGTGGCATTCGCAGAGGCAATATTTTATCTTCTACTCTTCACTGGAGTTGTGCTTCCAGCACTAGTTATTTCGGTATCAATACCGACAATTATTCGTACCAGGCCTCAATCTCACCTCGACAGGTCAGGTTATGTCATTGGCATTGTTGTACTAGCCGGTGTCCAGTTGATTTTGGGTCCGTATTTTTCACAAACAATTGCCCCCTTCATGGCCTACTTTGCTGCTTGCTGGCTTCTTACTCTTGGGTACTCGAGATGGCTCGCATTGCCAGCACTTCTGCCCTCTGTGACTGCCATGGCAATTACGGCATGGTTTTTTTCCGGGTGGATTGGCATAGGCAACGGTCGCTTGCCAGATCACGAACACTGGAGCCGCGCGCCGCATTGGGGAACGTTCACCGTTGGAGCGGTATGGGCCACGCTGTTTGTTGGCCTCCCGCATCGCAAGAAAGCGCGCGCTTCCGCGAACACTACCAACACCCCACCGAAGGCACCTATGGGGCCATGAAGCAGCCCGTGAACTTTGCAAAAACGCCATCGCGTACCGGCACCATCCACCTGCGCCGGGCACGGACACGCATTGATGCAACGAAGAGCCCTCAGGATTTCTCGGTACACCACGCATCTCTACCTCCCCCGTATCCCCGGACTTGATCCGGGGTCCACTCTCAGATGCTGCGCAGTTGATCAACTGCGAGTAGGCCCCGGATCAAGTCCGGGGATACGGGAGGTTGACGGTGCTCAAGAAACCAAAACACTGGTGTTTTTGACCCACCTCAATGCCTCAGGCGCTTGCCCCGCACCGCAACCCATCCCCATAATGCGCCCAAGAAAATGTCATGGGCTGGGAGGGTCTTCTGACTGAGAGTTAGGGTGCTGCATGCGTCCTCACCTCCCGGACTACAATTGCGTTCAGGGAGCCACCATGTCCGAAGAAATCATCAAAGTCCCCGCCGACTGGGCCAAGTCCGCCTATGTGGATGATGCGAAGTACAAGGAGATGTACGCGCAGTCTATCAAGGACCCGGAAGCCTTCTGGGGTGAGCAGGGCAAACGGGTGGACTGGATCAAGCCCTACACCAAGGTGAAGGACGTCTCGTTCCATGAGCGCGACCTCTCCATCAAGTGGTACGAGGATGGCACCCTCAATGTCTGCTACAACTGCGTCGACCGGCATGTGGCCGACAAGGGCGACCAGGTGGCAATTATCTGGGAGGGCGACGAGCCTACCGTCGACCAGAAGATCACCTACAGGGACCTGCATCACCACGTGCAGCGTTTCGCCAACGTCCTGAAGGATCAGGGCGTCAAAAAAGGCGGCCGGGTCACCATCTACATGCCGATGATTCCTGAAGCGACCT
>JANQMQ010000175.1 GCA_028279995.1 Candidatus Phaeomarinibacter sp.
GTGGAGCGTGGTGACGCTGTCCACGGTGGGCTATGGCGATGTGGTGCCTGCGACGCTGGGTGGCCGCTTTGCCGCCGGGTTGCTCATTCTGGGGGCCATCGGCCTTGTGAGCCTTCCCTCCGGCATTCTGGCCGGCGCCTTTCAGGATGAATTGCGCCAGCGCCGGGAGCGCGAACAGGCCGAAGCCGAAGAGGAAAGCAGGCCCAGACCCGGCATGTAGATTCCCTGGCCCGGCGCGGCATCAATTCCGCTAGGCGCAAGGGTTTGCGGGTGCTATATGCCGCCCCAATGACTGATCTTTCCAAAATTCGCAACTTCTCCATCGTGGCCCATATCGACCACGGCAAATCCACCCTCGCGGACCGCCTGATCCAGAAAACAGGCGGGCTGACCGAGCGTGAGATGAAGGAGCAGGTGCTCGACTCGATGGATATCGAGCGCGAACGCGGCATCACCGTGAAGGCGCAGACCGTCCGGCTCGACTACACGGCCAAGGACGGCGAGACCTATGTGCTGAATCTCATCGACACGCCGGGCCATGTGGACTTCGCCTATGAAGTGAACCGCTCGCTGGCGGCCTGCGAAGGCTCGCTGCTGGTTGTGGATGCCAGCCAGGGCGTGGAGGCGCAGACGCTGGCCAATGTCTATCAGGCCATCGAGGTCGACCATGAGATCGTCCCGGTCCTCAACAAGATCGACCTGCCGGCGGCCGAACCGGATCGCGTAAAACAGCAGATCGAGGATGTGATCGGGCTGGACGCGTCTGACGCCATCGAGATTTCTGCCAAGACCGGCATGGGCGTTGAAGATGTACTGGAAGGCATCGTCACACGCCTGCCGTCGCCGGAGGGCGACCGGTCAGCACCGTTAAAGGCCATGCTGGTGGATAGCTGGTACGACGCCTATCTGGGTGTGGTGGTACTGGTGCGGATCATCGACGGCGAACTCAAGAAGGGTCAGCGCATCCGCATGATGGCCACCGATGCCGTCTACGGCGTCGACGAGGTAGGCGTGTTCCGCCCCAAGCAGGAGAAGGTTGCGAGCCTTGGCCCTGGTGAGATCGGCTATCTCACTGCATCCATCAAGCAGGTGGCGGATACGGCGGTCGGTGACACCATCACCGAGGAAAAGCGCCAGACGGCAGAGCCCCTGCCGGGCTTCAAGCCGGCGCAGCCGGTGGTGTTCTGCGGCCTCTTTCCCGTCGACGCCGCGCAGTTTGAAGATCTGCGTGAAGCGCTGGGCAAGCTGCGGCTCAACGACGCCAGCTTTGAATATGAGATGGAAACCTCGGCGGCGCTCGGCTTTGGCTTCCGCTGCGGGTTCCTCGGCCTCCTGCATCTGGAGATCATCCGCGAACGGCTGGAGCGTGAGTTCAACATCGATCTCATCACCACCGCGCCGAGCGTGATCTATCACATGTACATGACCGACGGCGAAATGGTGGAGCTACACAACCCCGCCGACATGCCTGACCCTATGAAGATCGAGACGATCGAGGAACCGTGGATCAAGGCGACGATCCTGGTGCCGGATGAATATCTCGGCGCCGTGCTGAAGCTGTGTGAAGACCGGCGCGGCATCCAGCAGGACCTGACCTATGTGGGCGGCCGTGCCATGGCCGTCTATCGCCTGCCGCTCAACGAAGTGGTGTTCGACTTCTACGACCGGCTCAAGTCGGTCACCAAGGGCTATGCCAGCTTCGACTACAACATCGAAGACTATCAGCCGGGCAATCTGGTCAAGATGTCCGTGTTGGTGAACGCAGAGCCCGTGGATGCACTGGCCATCATCGTGCATCGTGATCGTGCGGAGGCGCGTGGCCGCGGCATGTGCGAGAAGCTCAAGGATCTGATCCCGCGCCACCTGTTCAAGATTCCGGTGCAGGCCGCCATTGGCGGACGCGTCATCGCACGCGAGACGATTGCCGCCATGCGCAAGGATGTGACCGCCAAGTGTTATGGCGGGGACGCAACCCGCAAGCGCAAGCTCCTCGACAAGCAGAAAGAGGGTAAGAAGCGGATGCGCCAGTTCGGCAAGGTGGACATCCCACAGGAAGCCTTCATCTCGGCTCTGAAGATGGACGACAACTAGGCCTGATCAGGCCCAGCGTGTTCGCAGCCACGCAGCCAGAAAGAACACCAGCGCCAGAAGCCCAAAGACGACCGTCGCCGGCTGCCCCAGTACCCAGATGACGTAGGGGTCCCAGATTTCCGGCGAGAGGTACCGCTGAGTGATCGCCTGGCTCAGGTTGAGCGATCCGGAATGAACCGCAAACCACAGCTCGCCAAGGGATGCCATTCCCGCTCTGGAAACGACATCGCTGACGGCCGCGCCGATGGCGGCACACAGGAACAGAACTGTCAGAACACGCAAGATCATGGTGCTGACGATCATGTCCTTGGATTAAGGCGGTGTTACGACAGACTAACCATTTCGGGGGCGGAAGATTAGGGCAATCACGATGCCCAACACGCCCAGAACAGCCCATGCCGGATAGCTGAGGACGGACACCACGCCAGGATCCCACGCTGCAGGCGGCAGGGTGGCTTCTGCCCATGCCTTGAAACCATCAAGCGACATTGTGCCCAGCCGGCCATCGAGCAGCGCCCAGACTTCAGCAAAAGAGTTGATGCCGACTTCACCGGACTCAAGAGAACGCAGTGCGTCCGCGCCAAAAACCATCAACGCACCGGCAATCAGCACCAGACCAAGCAAACGGAAAATAATCATTTCAAACGGCCCCCCAAAATCAGCCAAATCTGGATACTCCACGCCGCCCGCCGCGCAGAAGTCCGGACATCCCCATGTCCACGCACGACGCCACGCCCACAGCCCTAACCTGCGGCATATCCGTTGGGCATAGTGAAACCGCACTCGGCCAACTTACGCAAGTGTAAACAGCGCAGAGGTTTTGCGCGCATTTGGGCGAAATACCGCCCAGAAGTCCCTTGATGCACGAGGTGCGATGGGCTATCCCCGCTGCTCCCAAACCGTTCCGGCGGCGCGGGGCTGCGGAGAGGTGGCCGAGTGGTCGAAGGCGCACGCCTGGAACGCGTGTAGGCGGGCAACCGTCTCCAGGGTTCGAATCCCTGTCTCTCCGCCATTTACCTTGGTTAACGCGCGATGCCGCGAGACCGAGGCTTTTCCTCGACATCCATGACTAGCGACATATCCCCCTGCCCCTGGCGGGTGCCCCACCGCGTCGAAGCCGCCGCTGTCTGGCAACGTTGCAGCCCGCCAATGTTCATG
>JANQMQ010000183.1 GCA_028279995.1 Candidatus Phaeomarinibacter sp.
GGATACCCGCAGGCTCTGGGCATGTCCTCAGGCGTCATGGTCGTCATGTCGGTCCTGCCAGGCATTCCCATGGTGCCGTTCCTGCTTCTCGCCGGACTGACCGGCGCCGCCGCCTGGTATCTGACAAAGGATGCAGAAAAGAAGGTGGCGGAAGAAGAAGCCGCCGTCGCAGAAGCCGCCGCTGAAGCGGAAGCTGTTCCGGTGGAAGAGCCGATCTCCACAGCCCTCGCCATGGATGAACTGCGCCTTGAACTGGGCTTCGGCCTCCTGCCGATGCTGGAAGGCGACGGAGAAGGTCATTCGCTGACAGAACAGGTCAAGGCGCTGCGCCGTCAAGTCGCCCAGGACATGGGCTTCGTCATGCCGTCCCTGCGCATTCTCGACAACATGCAGCTCGACTCGACCTCCTACGTCATGCGCGTCAAGGAAGTGGAAGCCGGTGCCGGTGTCCTCTACCCGGACCGTCTCATGGTCATGGACCCGCAGGGCGGCCCTGTGGACCTTCCCGGCGAGCACACCACAGAACCAACCTTCGGCCTGCCTGCCACTTGGATCGACCACACCCAGCGCGAGGAAGCGTCCTTCCGCGGCCTCACCGTCGTCGATCCGGCAACCGTGCTGACCACCCACATCACCGAAATCATCAAGGCAAACATGGCCGAGCTTCTGTCCTACGCGGAAGTCCAGAAACTGCTGGACGATATCGGCGGCGACAATCAGAAGCTGGTCGAAGACCTCGTGCCTGACCGGGTATCCGTCACAACGATCCAGCGTGTCCTGCAGCAGCTCCTCACCGAGCGCGTCTCGATCCGTGATCTGCCGACAATCCTTGAATCCATCGGCGAGGCCTCCAGCCATACCCAGAGCATCACGCAGATCGTCGAGCATGTGCGTACCCGCCTGGCCCGCCAGATTTGCCACACCAATCAGAGCTATGCCGGCTATCTGCCGCTCATCTCCCTGTCGCCTGAATGGGAAGATGCCTTCTCAAGCTCCCTTATCGGCAACGGTGAAGACAAGCAGCTGGCCATGCCGCCAAGTGACCTGCAGAATTTCATCCAGTCCCTGCGCACTGCCTTTGATCAGGCGGCCGCGTCCGGTGACGTCCCCGTGCTGCTGGTCAGCCCCGGCAACCGCCCCTATGTCCGGTCCGTTGTCGAGCGGGTACGTCCGCAGACCGTCGTCATGAGCCAGGCTGAAGTCCATCCCCAGGCGCGTCTCAAGACGCTTGCCCAGATCTAGCGGCGGAGCGTTAAAGAGTAATGCGTTTGCGTCGTTTCAAAGCACCCAGCATGCGCGAGGCCATGGCCCGCGTACGCGACGAACTGGGTGACACAGCAATCATCGTGTCGAGCGAGAACCTGCCCACCGGAGGTGTGGAAGTCACCGCGGTCAACGAGCGCCGGGGCAACGCACCTGACACCGCGGAACCAGATACCAGCCCCGTCCGCGATCAACTCGAACTGCGCCTCAAGGCCCGCCTGCGCGGGGAAGCAAAGGCCGCCTCGGACAACGACACGCCCACACTTGGCTTTACCACCACCGACCTGTCAGCGGTACTGAATGACCACCGCGTTCCGGACCTTCTGGCAGACCGTCTGTTGCAGGCCGCCAATGCCCATGACAGCGATGACGCCCATGCAGCCCTGGCTCACAGCCTGGGCATCGCATTGACCTTTCAGCCCATCGGCGAGCAGTTACCTGGGTCCATCATGCTCATCGGCACTCCTGGTTCCGGCAAAACGGTTTCAGCCGCCAAACTCGCCGCACGCGCCGTGCTGGCCGGACAACAGGTGGACATCATCACCGCGGACGCCGTTCGGTCCGGCGCCCTCGCCCAGTCAAAGGCCTATGCCGACGTTCTCAATCAGGATGTGGCGGAAGTCCGCGGGGCGGATGAACTTGCCTTGATGCTGGACACCCGCGCAGAGCTTGGCCGCAACCGCCCCTGCATCATTGATACCCCTGCCACCAATCTGCATGACCGCGCGGAGCTCGATCATACCGCACGCCTGGTTCAGGCCTGCCGGGGATCAGACGCGGCAAGCGGTGTCGAGCCCGTCGGCGTCATTGCTGCGGGGGGCGATACGGAAGACATGGCAGACGCAGCCCGCTTGTTTGCGCAGCTTGGATGCCGCCGGGTGATCATCAGCCGCACTGACGCGACAAAGCGTCTGGGCGGCGTCATGGCCGCCTTGGCAACCGCCCGCCTCGCCGCGGCAGAGTTCGGCATCAAGCCCTACCTTGCCGGCGGTCTTGTCGCAGCAACGCCGGCGCGCCTGGCAGATCTCACACTGACCAAATCCACAACCAGTGCACCGCAGCCGGGCATCCTGCCGCGCCGCGCCAGTGCATCTGTTACGTCCATCACCGGCAGTACGGAGCCGACATCCGCATGAGTACGCACCCGTCCAGAACAACGTCGCCCGATGCGCCGGCGCGCAGCCGGAAAATCATCACCGTTGCCTCGGGCAAAGGGGGCGTAGGCAAGACCATGCTGTCCACGACACTCGCTCACGCCCTGGCTTTTGCAGGCGAGCGGACGCTCCTGGTCGACTGCGACCTTGGCCTGGCCAACGTGGACGTCCAGCTCGGCATAATGCCCGAACATGATCTTGCAAGCGTTGTCGCTGGCACCACGGCCTTTGAGGACGCCACCACACGCATTGCCGGTGACGGGTCTACATCCGGCCGCGGCGCGTTTGATGTAATTCCCGGCAGTTCGGGCTCAGGTGCCCTGGGGGCCCTCGCCCGCACTGAGCTTGCCCGGCTGCGCCAGGGCGTCACCCTGATTTCCGCACACTATGACCGTGTCATCGTTGACCTGGCAGCAGGGATTGATCCGGCGGTCACCATGTTCGCCGCCATGCAAGGCCCGACCTTCGTTGTCGTCACTGACGAGCCGACATCCATCACCGACGCCTACGCCTTCATCAAGGTTGCATCGATGACGCCCCATGATGACGCCACGCCCGCCGACATTCAGATCGTCGTCAACATGGCGGAGACGATCGAGGCCGGTCGCAAGACCTATGAAGCGCTGTCACGGGCCTGTGCAAATTTCCTCGGCCTGACACCGCCGCTTGCGGGAATTGTCCCAAGGGATGCAGCCGTACGCGATGCCGTACGCCACCAGTCGCCCCTTCTCACCCGAAGCCCGAATGCAAAAGCAGGCGCCGCCATCGCCACGATAGCGGACAGCCTGCGCGCCTGACACTTGGGCAAACCCGCTGCAAACCGGCATTTTTGCAGGGCAATCCAGGTGTTTGTTGCTCCCCGGCCACACCATCTGTGCAAAGCCTGCGGTTCAGCGTAGTCTTTGCCCCCTGCACATGAGCACCGGTCACACAGTTGATAACGAACCGGGCCATAGTGGAGGGAACGTCTAACGAAATGGACCTTAAGGGGGGGTTCTTTCATGGAAAACGCTATGCAGTACATCCAGCCCGTGCTGGATTTCTTTGCGGCTGGCTTTGATCAGGTCAATGCGATTCAGGGGATCATCATTGGCGTGCTCGCAGCATTCGTGCTGCGCCGGTATTCACGCATTCTGGTTATAGGTTTCGTCGCCACACTCATTCATCTCATCGTCGACACGGCTCTTCCCGTTATTCAGGGTGCCGAGCTGAAACTGCCGCCGCTCGCTGACGTCAGCTGGTGGCAATACGTCGCCACGCTGTATGTGGGCTATCTGGTGATCATCACGGTTTTCTACATCCTGAAGAAGATCCTGATCCGCAGCTAGGCTGCAGACCCGGAAACGGCATCACGCACAAACAAAAGGCCGCCGCGGAGCACCGCGGCGGCCTTTTTTGTTTGCATGCCT
>JANQMQ010000228.1 GCA_028279995.1 Candidatus Phaeomarinibacter sp.
AGCGATCCACCCGCTGATCGCTTCGTAGGACGAGCTGTCTGGCTAGACCTGAGTGTGATCGACAAAATTCCGATTGAGATCGATATTGTCCTCATTCACACGCCGCTGGTGTGAAAACCCGAACGGGTTCACCGCGTGGACGAGCACGACACGAGTCCCGTCAGGCAGAGCATCAAACGCACCTTCCCGCACAAGCGCCACCTGGCAAGCTGAACCGCAATACCCTTCAATTCCGTGGGTGCCCGATGTCACCAGCAGCACGCTGTCAGCATCTGCGGGACCTTTCGACGCAATGTCGGAAAACAGCGCCTCACCGTCACGCCCCACCGCATCCGGGTTCTCCCGGGTCTTAAGGGCGAAACCGGCGGATTCACAGGACGACAGGAACTTATCCCGGGCCTCCGGATAGGACATTGAGAAACAGGCATGAATGTCAGTGGCAGCGGTCCCTGACATACCACCTAGCTCCATGCCGGACGCGGCGTCACAATCGGCCAGCGCGGGCTGAACCTGTCGAACAGTCCGGCCAGTTCCGCGAAGGCAAGTGCCTCGCCGTCGATCTCGAGCTTGCCCTCACCCATGAGTGTCGCCGCGTCCTTGATCTGCAACATCAGGAGCTTGAAATCGAGGGTAGCCAGCTTGAGCGTCGCTGTCGGGGCCGGGTTGGACCGGTCCGGGAAGTAGTTGAGAACGCAGTTCTCCAGCGTCAGCTCATAATTCTGCTTCGTGTCGGTGAACTCGAAATTAAAGGCATAAGCCTTGCCGTCAGCCTTCGGTCCGTTCAGCCGCACCGCCATCGCCTGAAACAGGTTCTCAAGCGGCATGCCGGCAGCCATACCCTCACTCACCTGCAAAGGCCGGCTTTCGGGCACCCCGTGGCGCAGTTCCAGTGCCCCGCACAGATAGAAATTCCGCCACGGCCCGGATTCTGCCTGATAGCCCAGCTGCTCCAGCGCATCCGCGGCCAATAGCTTGGCTTCTGTATTGTTTTCATCAGACATGATGACGTGGTTGAGCACCTCAGCCACCCAGCGGTAGTCACCCTCTTCAAAGGATTGCCGTGCCTGGGCAATCACATTGTCGGCTCCACCCATGAATTTCACATAGCGGCCCCCGGCAGCGGTCGGCGGGTGGGGAAACAGATTGGCGGGGTTGCCGTCAAAATGGCCAAGATACTTGACGTAGACTGCCTTCGCGTTTGCCGCCAACGCCCCGTAATAATCCCGGTTGTAGAACTCCTTGGCCAGAGACGGCGGCAATGTCAGTTGCTCCGCCACTTCCTCCTTGTTGTAACCAAGGTTCGCCAGCCGCAATGACTGGTCATGGACGTATTTGTATAGGTCGCGCTGCTTCTTGAGATAGTCGACCGCCCGCTCACGGCCCCAGATCGGCCAGTGATGCGAGGCGAACTCCACTTCCAGCCGATCACCGAAAAGATCAATGCTTTCATTGATTTGCGCCGCCCAGGCCAGGGCATCACGCACCTGCGCCCCACGTGGCGTGTAGACATTGTGCATATGATGCGAGGTGATCTCGGACATGCACAGCGCTTTGAACTGCGGGAAATAGAATACCATCTCCGCAGGCGCTTCCGTCCCCGGCGTCATCTGGAACTCGATCTCGATCCCGTCCAGCACCCGCGTTTCCCCGGTCTCGCAGACAAGATCATTGGGTTCCACAAAGCCGGTCGTACCCATGGAAAGCGCCGCGCCCAGGCCCGTTGTCAGAAACGCCTTGGGATCAGGCTTCAGCAGATTGCCGTACATGTAGGTGGCCCGCCGCTGCATCACGGGGCCTGCCAGCACATTCTCCGACAGGGCCTCATGGGTGAAGCCTTCCGGCGCCACCAGCGGAATCTTGCCTGACGCAACATCCGCCGGGTCCACGACACCAAGCGTACCGGCGAAATGGTCTGCATGGCTGTGGGTGATGATGATGGCTGTGACCGGACGCTCACCCAGTTCCCGGTTGGCCAGGGTCAGCGCCGCGGCAGAAGACTCGGACGACGTCAGAGGATCGATCACCACCCAGCCCTTGTCCCCCTTGATGAGGGTCATGTTGGCAATATCGAAGCTGCGCACCTGATAGATGCCCGGGACGACCTCATAGAGGCCATGGTTCAGCCCGTTGAGCTGCGCCATCCGCCAAAGGCTGGGATTGGCCGTGGCGGGCGCATCGCCTTCCAGAAACTTGACCGCCTCAAGATCGTAAGTCGTTTTGCCGTCGCTCTCTCGGGTGATCGTTATGGGGTCAATCGTCGCGATGAAGCCGCGGCTTGCGTCCTCAAAGCTCTGACGGTCTGAAAAATCGAGCACGCCGTCGAGAACAGCCGCATTGGCCGCCGCCGTTGCAGCACTCGCATCCTTGGAATTGATGTCAGACATTCCGTCTCTCCCCCATATCTATTCGCAGCGCCCTGTGGTTGTTTGCCGGGCGCGCTCTTTCATTTTCTGGCAGTATGCGCGACCTGTTGCGTCCACGCCATGAGTTTGATGACAGACATTAGCCAACAACCAAAAAAATCATCGCCGCTGAAGTTTGTTTGGCAGTTTGTCCGCAACCCCAAAAACGTCGGCGCCATTGCGCCTTCCGGGGCCGTGCTGTCGCGCAAGATGGCGGCAGGCCTTGGCCCCGGCTCCCGGGTACTGGAACTGGGCGGCGGAACGGGCACCCTCACGCGCGGCATAGCGGCGGCAGGCGTCGAAGGCGACAACCTGACAGTGATCGAGATGAACCCGGATTTCATCCGCTCGCTCACGCAACAGTTTCCCGGTGCAAGGGTGGTGGATCATTCTGCCTTTGAGATTGAAACACTTCCGGATGCAGTCAGCGACCTGGATACGGTGGTCAGCGGCCTGCCGCTGGTCAACATGTCCCGCGACAACCACCGCGCCATCATGCGCGGCGCCTTCACCCGGCTGAAACCCGGCGGCTGCTACCGCCAGTTCACCTACCGTCCGCGCTGTCCCATCGGTGAAGATGTGCTGGAGGAGTTCGGTCTCAAGGCCACCTATGAGACCATGGCCCTGCGAAACATTCCGCCGGCCTTCGTGTACCGGATCGAACGCGCCTAGATAGCGTTCGCCTTGAAAAAATCCGCGAGCTTGGCCGCAAGCTCATCCTGCTTCGTCGCGGAGAAGAAATGCCCACCCGTATAGGTGTGCACGTCCGGCGCGTCATACTTGCTGATCGCTGCTTCCACGGTCTCCGGCAAGATCTCAGGATCATCCGTCGCGTAGACAAACTGAACCGGTATGCCCGCTTTCCCGATCGCCACATGATCATCAAGACGGCTCGACATAGCATCGTCGGTCAGCATGGACATCAGCATGCGCTGCGTACCTTCGACCTCGAACTGCCTCTTGAAGTGATCAACCACGCGGCGCTGTTCTTCAGTCTCCACACCAAAGCTCTCGCCACGATCAATGATCGCCGGGACCAGCAGCAACCGCCCCATGACCGGCCGGATCACAGGAAGGCTGGCCAGTTGCAGGAGGCCACTTTGAGGTGACTCGATCAGGGGCACCTGAAACCCGAGTCCCTTGACCCGTTCAGGATGCGCAGCGGCAAACCGCGCAATCACGGCACCGCCGAACGACACCCCATATAGCGCAGCACTGTCGATCTGGAGGTGGTCCAGAAGACCAAGCAACTGCTTGCGCATCAGGTCTATGGAGAGCTTCGTATCCGGACGGTCAGAAAAGCCGCGGCCGAACTGGTCATAGGCAATGACACGATAGCCCGCATCCAGAAACGGCTGGTAGTAGGCCTCATAGGCGACCGAGCCCAGCGTTGCCCCGTGCACAATCACCAGCGGCACTGCGTCCTGCGGCCCCATGTCCTTATAGGCCGTGACACCTGACGCCAGGACGACGGTGTCGTAGCCCGAGCCCGCCCGGAACTGCTCCGCCGTCATCGTTTCCCGATTCGCCGACACATAGGCAATCGCAACACCGACCATGATCAACACGAGAATGCCCGCGACCCAGTACTTCCACATGTCAGGCTCCCCGGAGTGCAGCTGCGCTAGTTCAGCATCTCAAGCGCAATGGCGGTCGCTTCGCCGCCACCGATGCAAAGAGACGCAACGCCCTTTTTCTGCCCCCGGTTCCGCAGGGCATTCA
>JANQMQ010000284.1 GCA_028279995.1 Candidatus Phaeomarinibacter sp.
TCTGGGTGCAGTTGGTGTAGGGAGCAGCCATCTGCTGACCCTCGTCCACCTGCATGCCGATGCCCAATGGCAATTCAACACCCAGCGGTGTGCGCGATACCATCAGCAGATCAGCCGTACGCGGGTGATAGGCAATTGTCACATGCAGCAAGACTTCCTGGGTATCGGCGTTGGAGAGAACCTGCTGCATCGAACAGAACTCGACACCGTCCGAAGGCGTGCATTCAAACACCCACATCCCGTGCTGCTCGACGATGCTCGGCTCGACCTTCGCCCCTTCGGCCTGTTGGGCCTGCGCACCGTTGATGCCCAGGGCCAGAACGATGCCTGCGCCGGCAACAGCCACTAGCTTGCGAAGACCAGCGATACGGCTCGTGGATGTGAAAATCTTGCTGCGGATCATAGATGTGTCCTTCAAAACCTCGAGGGCGCCGGTTCGGTGTGAGGCGCCGTATGCGTACCACCGCTAACGCGGCACGCTCTATCCTGTCAAATCAACCATACTCAAGCACGGTATTAACCATGGTCTGGCCAACCTGCGGCAACGGACCTGCCCCATTTCAGCCGTCATAGCCTGTCATCTAAACCCAAATATGCATCGGCTTTTATGAACAAAAGCAATGTTGCTGGATGTGGCACTGACAGGCCACTCTGGCGACCGGACCGACTCGGCACGCAATCGACCGAGCTGATCCGGCAGCCGGAAACTGGAAACAAAGATGGGCGCTTTTATGGTCACGCGGCAGACAATCCTCTCAGCATGTGCAGCACTGGCAGTGATGGCAGGATCCCTCGCCGCTACCCTCGGTGCGGCAGCGCAGACCCCGCAACACGGCATTGCCATGCACGGAGAGCCGAAATATCCCGCCGGTTTCACCCGCTTTGACTATGTGAACGACCGGGCTCCGAAGGAAGGCGAGATCAAGCTGGCAGCGATTGGCGGCTTTGACAGCCTGAACCCCATGATCGTGCGTGGGACCCCGGCCGCCGGCATTCGCTGGCATGTGTTTGAGAGCCTGATGGGCCGGGCCTACGATGAGCCGTTTTCGCTCTATGGCCTGATTGCCGAAAACATCATGACGCCGGATGACCGCAGCTGGGTCGAGTTTACCCTGCGCCCGGAAGCCCGCTTTTCCGATGGTCAGCCCATCACCGTCGATGATGTGATGTTCACGGTCGAAACGCTTCGTGACCAGGGCCGCCCCAATCACAAATTCTATTACGGCAAGGTCGCCTCCATGGAGAAGACCGGTGACCGCTCGGTGCGCCTGACCTTTACGGAAGACGGCGACCGGGAGATGCCGCTGATCATGGGGCTGATGCCGATCCTGCCCAAGCATGTGTATGAAGGTCAGGACTTCACCCGCACCGGCCTGACCCCGATGATCGGATCCGGCCCCTACACCATCGGTGAGGTAGACCCCGGCAGCAGCATCACCTATGTGCGTAATCCGGACTATTGGGGCAAGCATGTGCCCGCCGCGCGCGGTCACAATAACTTTGACCGTATCCGCTACGACTATTATCGAGACGCCAATGCGTCATTCGAGGCGTTCAAGTCAGGTGAATACACCATGCGCATCGAAGATGATCCGACGCGCTGGTCAACGGGCTATGACGTGCCGGCGGTCAAGGATGGCCGGATCACCCGCGAAGACCTGCGCAAGCGTACACCGTCGGGCATGCGGGCCCTCGTCTTCAACACACGCCGTGATGTGTTCTCAGACATTCGTGTCCGCCAGGCCCTCGGCCTGATGTTCGATTTTGAGTGGATCAACAAGAACCTGTTCTATGGGCTCTACACCCGCACCCAGAGTTTCTATGACAACTCCGAACTTGCCTCGACCGGACGACCGGCCAGCCCGGCGGAGAAGGCACTGCTGGCGCCGTTCCCGGATGCGGTTACACCGGAGATCATGGCGTCCGGCTATGTGGCGCCGCGCACTGATGGCAGCGGCCGCAACCGTGCGCAGATGCGTAACGCGCTGGCACTGCTCAAGGAGGCCGGATATGAGGTCGTCGATGCCAAACTCGTTGATGCGTCCGGCAGGCAGTTCACATTTGAGATTCTGGTGGCAAGTCCGGAGGACGAACGCATCGCCCTCACCTTCGCCCGCAATCTTGAGCGTCTTGGAATCGACGCAACAATCCGCAATGTCGATTCCAGCCAGTATCAGCAGCGCCGACAGACTTATGACTTCGACATGATCTTCAACTTCTGGTCGGCGTCCCTGAGCCCCGGCAATGAGCAGTCATTCTACTGGGGCGGTGACAGCGCGGACACGGACGGGACGCGCAACTACATGGGCGTGAAGTCAGAGGCAGTGGACGCGATGATTGCCGCCATGCTGGAAGCCCGCGACCGCGAAGACTTCGTGACCGCCGTTCGTGCACTGGACCGCGTGCTGCTGTCCGGACACTACGTCATTCCGCTCTATCACGCCCCGGACCAGTGGGTAGCGCGCTGGAACACGCTTGATCACCCGCAGATACAGCCGAACTTTGTGCGCTTTGACACCTGGTGGTATTCCGGACTGAACTGACGCTACTCAGCGGCGGCAGGCGACAGCTTGGCCTGTTTCATGGCTTCGGTCTTGGCTGTCCACTTGGCGATGGCGGCGCGGGCTTCAGCGCCCTCTTCTGCCATGTACCTGTCGTGGCACTCGTCACGGACCGTGATCTCAAGGGCAAGTCCGTTGGGGTCGAAGAAATAGATCGAGTGGCAGAACTCATGGTTGATGGGCCCGAACACCGGCACCTTGGCTTCTTCCAGCCGTGTCTTGAACTGCGCCTGTTCCTCCATTGAGGCTACTTCAAAGGCGAAGTGATAGTCCTCAATACCGTCCTTCATGGTGAAGAGATCTTCCTTCACCGAGTTCGGCTCATCGAAAAACGCGAGAAAATTCCCGTCACCCATCTTGAAGAACAGGTGCATGTAGGGCCGGTCATTGCCGGCTGGGTCCTTGTCGAAGGCCAGCGCCGCACCGTCTTCCAGACCCAGAATGTCGACGTAGAACTTCCTGGTTTCCCCAGCGTCACGGCAGCGAAATGCCGAATGGTGGATACCCGTAATTGTCGGCGCCGCGGTCTTGATGTCGCCGATGTGATCGACTGTCCCAAGCATCTCTTTCATGGCGTTTCTCCCTATATGTTTGCTGGGAGCCTAGCGCGTTGTTCCTGCTGTGAAAATCCCAGACCGTCACCTACCGGCCAAAGGTCTCTCCGCCCCACATGCGGTTTTCCATCTCCTCGCGGCGTTCCAACTCACGCGCTTTGGCCTCGATCTCACGTTGCCGCATGGGCATCGTGTCGATCAGGTCCAGCATGTCCTGGATATCGCCGGGTGCAGTGCCCCGGTCCTTGATGCCGCCATCCTTGCCAACAAGCGTAATGGAGATCGGCTTTCCGGCCTGGCCATACACCGTGCGCAGCCGGTCGGAATCGAAAGAGTGGTCCGGGGTCTCGTCAAGCGCCGGGTCCCAGACGGTCACTTCATGGCCGGCCACGGTGACCACCATCACGTCCCGGTCCGCAAGGGCCTCGCGCGACTGGCGCAGCGCAATGCGTATGTCGTCAAGCACAGGGTCGCTGCTGGCTTCCGCCACGACGACGATGGGGCGATAGGTCCATTCTAGACGGTCAATCTGGGCGGTGGCCGGTGTCACAGTGAGCAACGCCGTGGCAACGGCCAGCGTTGGCACCAGGCTTTTTTTGCAGGTCATGCCCCAAAACATAGGAGCATCGGCCCCCTTGCCAAGCTGCCTATGCCGGATCACGCGCGAAGATGGCCTCGAGACTGGTCATGTTCATGCCGTGCTTGACGTAGTTGTACGGCGTCACGTTGACGGCCTTGATGATCCGCCGCGCGATTTCCGTCCCGTCACCCACTTCCTTCGGAACCAGATCGACATCGATGATGTTGATGCAGGCCGGATCCTGCTCAAAGGCCTGAATGGCCCTAAGGCCATTGCCCGTGCACCAGCCCAGAAGCAGACGGTTGATGCCTTCATGGGCAACAACCAGTGCGGTGTGCCAGTTTGGTGAGGCAAGAAGGTCCGTAAGGCCGGCAACCGCCCTGTCCATCGCGTCGCCGAATACTTCGCCCGCCGGCCCCATGCGGGCGTCGGGTTCTGCCGCCTGATCGAAGGTGAAGGTCATCACTGCGGCGATGTCGTCCTGTTCCATTACCGGCCCGAAACCACCGCCATGGATTTCCACCAGACGCCTGTCGTATTCAAGCTCCGGCACGGGTGTTTCCAGCTGCTCGAGTGCAAGCTTCGCTGTTTGCTCCGTGCGCGGATAACCGGAGCAAATGGCGCGATCAAACGTGACGTGCGAAAGCGCCTGTCCGGCGGCCCTTGCCTGGGCCTGTCCAAGTTCGGTGAGGGGTACAAGTGATGTATCACCGGTCTCCCGGACCTGTCGGGAGAAGTAGTTTACGTGGCCGTGACGCATCAGGTAGATGCGCCGCCGGCCCGTTGTGCCCGGCAATGCACTCATTTGGTTTGCTCCAAAGACCTAGTGTCACCCCGGAGCTGATCCGGGATCGGGACAATGTGAGTACTGCCATGTGAGAGATCGGCGCAAGGCCGGGATGACAGGTCTGGGTTGCTAGATTGCTTCCTTGGCTTTCAGGCCTGCAATGTCGTCGGCCGAGAAGCCCCAGGCACCGAGCACCGCATCGGTATCGCCACCGGCTTCCGGCGGTGGTCCCTGAATTTCGGATGGCGTGCCGAAGAACCGCGGAGCCACATTCGGCTGCGCCACGCCGTCGATTTCCACGACGGTCTTGCGGGCTGCGTTATGTGGGTGATTGATGGTCTCGCCGATCGCCAGAACAGGCGCGAAGCAGATATCCGTGCCTTCCATAATCTCGCACCACTCGTCGCGGGTCTTCGACTTCATGACTGTGGAGAGCTTCTCCTTGAGGTCGGGCCATTGGCCCTTATCCATCTGCGCGTCAAACGCCGGGTCATTGAGGCCCGCCTTCTCGCGCAGCAGCGCATAGAACTGAGGCTCGATGGAGCCGAGCGACACGAACTTGCCGTCAGAACATTCATAGGTGTCGTAGAAGTGGGCGCCGCCGTCGAGCATGTTGCGGTAGCGGTCGTCCTCCCACATACCAGACGCCATGAAGCCGAAGAACATGGCCATCAGCGACGTTGCGCCGTCTGTCATGGCCGTATCGACGACCTGCCCCTTGCCTGTTGCCGTTGCACTATGCAGTGCCGCCAACATACCCATGGCGAGATAGAGCGCACCGCCGCCGAAGTCCCCCACGAGGTTGAGCGGCGGAACAGGCTTGCCTTCCTTGGGGCCGATGGCGTGAAGCGCGCCTGTGAGAGAGATGTAGTTGATGTCATGACCGGCAGCGTGCGCGAGCGGGCCTTCCTGGCCCCAGCCGGTCATGCGGCCATAGACGATCTTGGGGTTGCGGGCGAGCACCACATCGGGGCCTAGGCCAAGGCGTTCCATCACACCTGGGCGGAACCCTTCCTGCAGGATGTCTGCCTGCTCGACGAGCTTCAGCACCGTTTCGATGGCATCCGGGTTTTTGAGATCAAGGGCAATGGATTTGCGTCCGCGCGATGTCACGTCAAACTTGGAGCCGCCCCGTGCGCCCTTGCGGTCGATGCGGATGACTTCGGCACCCATGTCTGACAGCAGCATGGCGCAGAACGGTCCTGGACCAATGCCTGCAAATTCCAGAACC
>JANQMQ010000307.1 GCA_028279995.1 Candidatus Phaeomarinibacter sp.
TCAGGAAGTCGGCAAATGTCTGGAGCAGGCCAAAGGGACCAACAACATTGGGGCCACGGCGCAGGCCGACCGCTGCCCAGACCTTACGGTCGGCGTAGAGCAGGAATGCAATCAGCACCAGCAAGCCGACAATCGTGAGAAGTGTCTGGCCGATGATGATGGCCCCGGTCAGGCCATATGTGCTCAGGAAATCAGCCATTGGTACCGGTCGCCTCTTTTGAAGTCGTGTCCTGAGCCACGCGGTGCGTTGCTGCCAGCGACAGGTCAGCCATGGTCTTGCTGGCCCGGGCAATCGGGTTGCTCAGGAAGAAGTCTGCAATCGCCAGTTCAAACGCTGACGAGTCCATGGTGCCTTCAGCCAGGGACGGCATGTCGCCCGCTTCTACCTGACCGATCCGCATCATATGAGGCGCGTCTTCGTACATCGCCGTGCGCAACTGCGCGAGATTGTCATAAGGCAGCGTCTTGCCAATCACATCGGACAGCGCCCGCAGGATCGACCAGTCTTCGCGGGCATCGCCCGGCGGGAAGGTTGCACGGCGGCCTAGCTGTGCACGGCCTTCGGTGTTGACCCAGGTCGCTGATTTCTCGGTGTAGGCGGCGCCCGGCAAGATGACGTCTGCGCGATGCGCACCGCGGTCACCATGGCTGCCCTGATAGATTACGAAGGCATCGCCGAACTGCGTACCGTCGATTTCATCCGCACCAAGCAGATAGACCACTTCCACGTCGCCCGAGCGGGCAGCGTCGAGAATGGCCGTCGTGTCCTTGCCTCCCTCGCCCGGCACAAAGCCAAGGTCCAGACCGGCGACACGCGCTGCGGCCGTGTGCAGAATGTTGAAGCCGTTCCAGTCTCCGGAGATGGCGCCGACGCTTTTGGCCAGAGCCATGGCGCTGGCCAGAACCGCAGCACCATCCGCACGGGTCAGGGCACCCTGGCCAATGATGATCATCGGCTTCTTGGCGTCCTTGAGCACCTGCGCAAAGGAATGGGTGCCTGAAGCGACTTCCTTGAGCGTATCGGGACCCGCACCAAGTTCCGTCACCGGATAGGTCAGGTCACGGGCCGGACCGATATTCGCGACCTGCATGCCGGTTTCACGCCAGCGGCGGCGAAGACGGGCATTGAGCACCGGTGCTTCCACACGCGGATTGGAGCCGATGAGCAGAACAGCGTCTGCTTCATCGATGCCTTCGATGCCGGAGTTGAAGATGTATCCGCCGCGGGCACCTGCTTCGAGCTTGGTCCCGTCCTGACGGCAGTCGATGTTTGTCGAGCCGATCGCCGTCGACAGGTCCTTGAGCGCCTTCATGCTTTCCGCACAGGCGAGATCGCCCGCAATAGCAGCAAACTTCGACCCGTCCAGACCGTCCAGCTTGTCGGCAATCGCCGCGAAAGCTTCGTTCCAGCTTGCGGGCGTCAGCTTGCCGTCCTTGCGCACATAAGGCTGGTCCAGACGCTGGCGGCCAAGGCCGTCCCATACGAAGCGCGTCTTGTCCGAAATCCACTCTTCGTTGATGTCATCGGCGTTGCGCGGGATGATCCGCATCACGGCCTTGCCGCGCGCATCCACCCGGATGTTGCTGCCCAGCGCATCCATCACGTCGATGGTTTCTGTCTTCTTCAATTCCCATGGACGCGCCTGGAAAGCGTAAGGCCGCGAGGTCAGTGCGCCGACCGGGCACAGGTCAATCACATTGCCCTGAAGCTCGGAGGACATGGCCTCTTCGAGATAGGTGGTGATTTCCATGTCTTCGCCACGGCCGATGGCACCCAGTTCGGGCACACCGGCAACTTCGGTCGCAAAGCGGATGCAGCGCGTGCAGTGGATGCAGCGGGTCATGATGGTCTTGACCAGCGGACCGATATGCTTGTCTTCCACAGCACGCTTGTTTTCGGCAAAGCGTGACCCGTCGGTACCGTAGGCCATCGCCTGGTCCTGTAGGTCGCATTCGCCGCCCTGGTCACAGATCGGGCAGTCGAGCGGGTGGTTGATCAGCAGGAATTCCATCACGCCTTCGCGCGCGTCCTTCACCATCTTGGTGTTGGTGAAGAGTTCCGGCGGCTCGCCTTCGGGGCCGGGGCGCAGGTCCTTGACGTTCTGCGCGCAGGACGCGACGGGCTTGGGCGGGCCGCCCTTCACTTCGATGAGGCACATGCGGCAATTGCCGGCAACCGACAGGCGCTCGTGATAGCAGAAGCGCGGAATTTCCTTGCCCGCTTCCTCACACGCCTGCAGCAGCGTGAGGTCTGCATCGACCTCAATCTCTTCGCCGTCAACCTTGATGGTGCGCAGTTCGCCCATGCTCGTGATCCGTATCCTGACTATTCCGCCGCGACCGCTGACCCACCGCTGGATGCGGCAGCCTTGCGGGCAGCAATACGTGCTTCAAATTCCGGCCGGAAGTGGCGGATGACACCCTGCACCGGCCATGCCGCAGCATCGCCCAGCGCACAGATGGTGTGGCCTTCAACCTGCTTGGTGACCTTGAGAGGGGAGTGCGAGCCACCGCCTCCTAAGCTTACGGATGGGAGTCTGGGAT
>JANQMQ010000343.1 GCA_028279995.1 Candidatus Phaeomarinibacter sp.
ATTGCCGAACCCTGGCTACAAGATCATCCGCAACATCCCGACTATGGCGCATCATGGCGAAGTGGCGGAACAGATGGGCGCTGCCCATTGCGAGATTGAAATCAAAGATCTGGTGGTCTCGGAAGACAATCTTCTCGGTGGCGAAGGGCAGGGCTTCGCTATGGGGCAGCACCGGCTCGCCTATGGCCGCCTGCGCCATGGCATGCACAACGTCGCGATGGCGCAGCGCGCCCTTGATCTGGCAACGGAGCATGTGACCAAGCGGTCGACCTTCGGCAAGGGCCTGGAAGACCGGCAGGGCGTTCAGTTCATGCTCGCCGAGTGCGCCAGCCAGCTTTACATCGCCCGCCTGATGCTGATGCACATTGCCTACAAGGCGGAAAACGGTCTGGATATCCGCCAGGAAAACGGCATCGCCAAGGTCTTCCTCGCCAACATGGTCCACAAGGTTGTCGATACGGCAATCCAGCTTCATGGCGCGCTGGGCTACAGCATGGATACGCCGCTCGCCGGCTGGTACACGGACATCCGATCCCAGCGTCTGGTGGATGGTCCCGACGAAGTGCACAAATGGATCACCGGCAAGAATGTGATCCGTGCCTTCAAGAAGGACGGCACGACGGCGGCCGCCGCTGGGGGCGACCTGCTGTAGAGGCATCCCACTGAAAAACGCGCGAACGGTTTCCGGTTTTGGCAAACGTCTAATGGCGGTTAACCGTTTGCGTGCATTCAGGTTTTGTCTCCTGTCCCGTCTGAGGGTATGAAAGCGGCTCTGAAAGCCACCTCCAGGTGGCGGGACCAATCGAGACCGGGACCAATGACGCCGCACGACCACCGATTTAGCGTCGCGCCGATGATGGAGTGGACGGACCGGCACTGCCGTGTATTCCACCGCTGTCTGACGCGTCATGCACGGCTCTATACGGAAATGGTCACCGCTCCTGCCGTCATCCATGGAGACCGCGAGCGGCTCCTTGGGTTCTCAGGTGTGGAACATGCTGTCGCCTTGCAGCTTGGGGGTTCGGAGCCGAAAGAACTGGCGGAAGCCGCGCGCATCGGCACGGACTTCGGATACGACGAGATCAACCTCAATGTAGGCTGCCCGTCTGATCGCGTGCAGTCCGGCAGCTTCGGTGCCTGCCTCATGCGTGAGCCGGACCTTGTTGCTGAATGCGTCTCGGCCATGAAGGCAGCGGTCCCGATCCCAGTCACAGTCAAATGCCGTATCGGTGTCGACGATCAGGTGCCTGCAGAAATTCTCCCGGCCTTTGTACGGAAAATGCGGGAAGCCGGCGCGGACGCGCTGATAGTCCATGCCCGCATGGCGTGGCTTGAAGGCCTGTCACCGAAGCAGAACCGGGAGGTGCCTCCCCTTGATTATCCGCTTGTCTACGCGGTCAAGGGACAGCACCCGGACTGGCCGGTCAGCATCAATGGCGGCGTGCAGTCTCTCGCGCAGGCCGTCGCCCACCTTGAGCATGTGGACGGCGTGATGATGGGGCGCACGGCCTACAACGAGCCTTATGTGCTGGCCGACGTGGACACCAAACTCTTCGATGAGACGGCACCGGTCCCTAGCCGTCATCAGGTTCTGCACCGGTTTCTACCCTACGTGGAACAGCAGCTTGCTCAGGGGTGGCGGCTTAATGCCATGGCCAGGCACATCATCGGGCTTTTTCATGGCGCCCCGGGCGCGCGCGCCTTCCGCCGTTACCTGTCGGAGAACATGCACAAGACCGGGGCCGGCATCGAAGTGATCGAAGCCGCAGCGCGTCTTGTTCCGGATGCTGAAGAGAACGATCCCGGGTCCGGAAAAGAACGTGCGTATGTAGCTGGCGCGGTGTAGATAGCGCCCCATGGATTTTGCAGGAATCGACTTCTCCGTTCTTCTGGTTTTTGTGGCGGCCCTGGCTGCGGCAGGTCTGCTTGCCGGGCTTGTGGCCGGACTGTTCGGCGTCGGCGGCGGTATCGTCATTGTGCCGGTGCTGTTCTACGTTTTCACCGCGTTCGAAATTCCCGACGACGTCAAAATGCACGTGGCCGTTGGAACATCGTTGGCAACCATCATTGTCACGTCGATCAGGTCGTTACGCAGCCACCTGAAATCGGGTGTTGTGGACGTGCCGCTCCTCAAGAGCTGGATACTTCCCGTCGTGGCCGGTGTCGTCACCGGGACTGCGGTGGCCGACATGATCGACGGTACCGCGCTGACGCTGATCTTCGGGTCTATCGCCCTGCTGGTGGCCGCCAACATGGCCTTTGCGAAATCGAGCTGGCGGCTTGCCGATGACATACCGGGTCGGCCGGGGCGCGATGCCATCGGTGCGGTCATCGGCTTTCTGTCGACACTCATGGGCATTGGCGGCGGCACATTCGGCAACACGGTGATGACCCTCTGCGGACGGACAATCCATCAGGCAGTTGCAACAAGTGCGGGCCTGGGAC
>JANQMQ010000395.1 GCA_028279995.1 Candidatus Phaeomarinibacter sp.
CTTCAAGGATGCGCGACGGGCCGGTGAAACCAGGCGCTGCCACATCAGCCGACTGAACGCCGGCCTGCGCCGCATGACCCGCATGCAGATGCTTGGTCATGGCGCCGGTCTCGAGAAACTCCCAAAGGCCCGAGGACTGACTGCCGGCATTGCCTAGTGCGTCCACGGACTGGTCCTCGTTCAGGCCCAGCAACGTTGCGGCTGCCATGGCGGATCCGTAGGGGCCGCAAGTGGCAGTGTTGTGCCAGATGCGATAGTGCGCCGGGCCCACCCCCATGCCGACGCGGGTGGTGACCTCAAACCCCTCAAGGACGCTGCGCAGGAAGTCAGGCCCGTTCGCCCCCTCACGCAGTGCGACCACCCATGCGGCAGGCACCACCACGCAGCCGGGATGGACGACCGATGCCCGATGCAAGTCATCAGTCTCAAGGATATGGGTGAGCCCGCCCATCAACAGCGCATGCGCCCCGGCATCAAAAGGTGTTCCCGGACGGCTCGGGCCATTTCCCGCCCAGCGCAACAGTTTGCGCCCCTGGTCACTTGCGCAGCCGCCAAGGGTGTTGGCGATGGCGTCGAGGACAAACAAGGCCGCCATTGCGAGGTCTTCGCTAGAGGCGTCTTTGGCGCGGGCGTGGCGCACCAGTTGACGGGTCAGGGAAACGGTGTCGGTCATGAAATCGTAAACGCCTCGTTTACTAAATTGCAGGCATTCTAATGATTGGAGAATCTGGCGGCCCTGAAGTCACATGACAACCGGTCGCCCGACGTTTGTTTTGACTGGTAGCGGGGATAATGGGGCCATGGACCGGATGATGTCACGTGCTGGCGCAATAGCGGCAAGCCTTGCCGGATTGCTGGTGCTTGCGGGCTGTGCCGAAACACAGCTGGCTGGCGCCGTGGTCAAGGAAGTCAGCCGCAGTGAAATTCCAAGCGGCAAAGGCGGTTACTGGAAAGTTGGCAACCCTTACCAGATTGCCGGTGAGTGGTATTACCCGAAGGAAGATGAGCGGTATGACAGCACGGGCATTGCTTCCTGGTACGGCCCCCAGTTTCACAAGAAGATGACCGCCAATGGCGAGATCTTCGACATGTATCAGGTCTCCGCTGCGCACCCGACACTGCCAATGCCCATCATGGCGCGCGTGACCAATCTTGAAAACGGCCGTCAGCTGATCGTCCGCATCAATGACCGCGGGCCGTTTGCCCGTGGTCGTGAAATCGACATGTCCATGCGCGCCGCGGAACTCCTTGGCTTCAAGGAACAGGGTACGACAAAGGTGCGTGTGCAGTATCTGGGCAAGGCTGATGGCTGGACGGGCGAACAGGGCCTGCAGACAGCCGCCGCACAGCCCGCACCGCCGCCGGCAGCTCCGGTGGCTGCGCAGGCTGCGACACAGATGCAGCCCGTAGAGGATGATGACGACAACATCGCGACTGCAGGCCTGCCTCCGGCAACCGGCCTTCCGTCAGCACCGGTTGATCTTTCCCTCCTCGCAGGCGGAGCGTCTGCTGCCGGGGCGGCCGCCGGAACGGTTCCTGCCGCCTCTGCGCCCAGTGCCCCAGCGACGCAGACAAACGCCATGGCGCCGGTTGTGGACAACTTCTTTGTTCAGGCCGGTTCATTCCGTAGCGCCAGCAATGCCAATGCACTGGCGTCGCAGCTGTCTGATCTTGGTCCGGTTGAAGTGACCGAGTCGGTTGTGAACGGCACGCCCTGGTATCGCGTACGGGTCGGGCCTGTGAACAACGCCCAGGGCGCTGATGGTCTGCTCGAATCAGTCATATCGCGCGGCCAGAACGGGGCCAAAGTCGTTATCAACTAAGGCTGACGACGGCCTCGAAGGGTGACGTTTGCGTCAAATCCCAAGTGCCCTCTGGCACAGGCTGCCAAGACGCGGTAATCCAGTACGAGCCTGATTTTTCGAGGTGCTGTGACGCACCTTCGTGCTGGATGGAGTCCTGCCCCAGATGATTGCCTGCCTCAGCCTGCTGCACTTCGTGACCCGGCTGCCCGCCGTCATTGTCACCGTACTTTTGCTGGCCGCGTTGCCTGCGCGCGCTATCGAGACCCCCGCAGACTACGTGTCGCTGATGGACTTCGACACCGGCGAAATCATTTACGAGAAGCAGGGTGACGAGTTGATGGCGCCTGCGTCCATGTCAAAGCTCATGACCATGGTCATGCTGTTTGACGCACTCAAGGACGGGCGGGTGACGCTGGAAGATGAATTCGTCATCTCCGAGAATGCCTGGCGCAAGGGCGGGGCAGCTTCAGGGTCATCCACCATGTTCGCCGAACTCAACAGCCGTGTCCCGGTGCGTGACCTCATCTACGGCGTGATCGTACAGTCCGGCAACGATGCCTGCATTGCCATTGCCGAAGCTCTGGCTGGCTCGGAAGACGTCTTCGCCGAACGCATGACTGAGCGGGCCCGTGAAATTGGCCTCAAGACATCCACCTTCAAAAACTCGACGGGGTGGCCGGATGAAGGTCACCTGATGACCGCCAATGAACTGGCCATCCTGGCGCGCTATCTGATTGAGACGCACCCGGAGTTTTATGAAATCTATTCGGTGCGCGACTTTGAGTGGAATGGCATCAAGCAGGCCAATCGCAACCCGTTGATCTACATGAATATGGGCGCTGACGGCCTCAAGACCGGACACACGTCCGTTTCAGGCTACGGGCTCACTGCGTCAGCCATCCGCAACGGACGGCGCCTGGTGCTGGTGGTGAACGGGCTCAGCTCCGAAAAGGAACGTGCCAACGAAACGCAACGGCTCATGGACTGGGCATTCCGGGAGTTCCGCAAGTATGAGTTGCTTGAGGCAGGACAGGTGCTGGAACGGGCACCCGTATGGCAAGGCACAAGCCGGACGGTGCCGCTGGTCATTCCGACAGATGTGGTACTCACGATGTCGCGGGAAGCCCGCAAGGAAATGAAGGCAACCGTGCGCTATGATGGTCCGATCGCAGCCCCGATCGCGGAAGGTGATGTGGTAGGGCAGGTCGTGATCACCGGCCCCGGCCTGCCGATACGCACTTTTGATCTTCAGGCCGGAGCGTCGGTCGATGAACTTGGCATCTTCGGCAAGGCCATGAGCGCGTTGGCACAACTCGTATCAGGCCAATAGGCCGTCATGGCAAACAGACCCGCGGGAAAATTCATCACGTTCGAGGGCGGCGAAGGGGCCGGCAAGTCCACGCAGATAGGCCGGCTGATTGCAACCTTGAATGCAAAGGGCGTTGACACCATCGCCACACGAGAGCCGGGCGGCACACAGGCAGCCGAGGAAGTGCGCTCGCTGCTCGTACGTGGTGAAACCGATCGCTGGACACCGCTGTCAGAAGCGCTGTTGTTGAATGCAGCGCGCG
>JANQMQ010000424.1 GCA_028279995.1 Candidatus Phaeomarinibacter sp.
TGGCAGGCGGCCAAGCAGGCGCTGTTCGGCAATGACCCGCTCGCCCATGGCTATGACCTTGGCCACTACGCCAGAAACGCAGAGCACCGTACTAAGCAGGCACGCCCGCTGATGAGCGGCGATGAAATCCTCAACCTGCCCGAAGATAAACAGTTGCTGTTCATCTCCGGCCTAAACCTCATGCCCATTCTGGGGGACAAATGGGCGTATTACGCCCGGCGGGAAAATGCCGGGCGGTACTTGCCCAACCCCTATCACCCGCCAGCGGACAAGGTGCGCATCGCGACCCGTTTCGGCTCAAAATGGGCGCGGGTGCTGGATCAGCCTGTTCCGGCCAAATGGGCGGCTTTCCCCCAGTACCAATCCGGCAGAGCGCTAAGTGTGGCGGGTTACCCCCTTTAGTCTCAGCCACAATCGGAGAATTTGTATGTCGGATAAGGATCAGGACGCGCCCAAGCGGCCCAGCCACATTGCCTACACGGTTCGTGAGAATGAGGACGGCAAGGCCTTCTTCAACCGCGTCGGCTCAGCTTTCGCGCACAAGGACGGCAAGGGGCACGATGTCGTTCTGGACGCGACGCCCGTAAATGGCCGCATCACCCTGCGCACGCCCAAAGAGCGTTTGGATGATATGCGTGGGCAAAAGGACGGCGCTAAAGACCGTGATGCGCAGGACAAAGAGCGTTGAGCAATGACTTCGATGCGGTGCGTGCGCTGTATCCTGACATCACGACCCGCGCGGAGCTGCGGCAGCATCTGCGTGATAGCCCCCGGCCTAGTCCTGAACCGAGGCTGGAGCCCAGCGATGCGCTGATGGAGTCGATCAGAAAGGACTCGTTTGAGTCTCACACGGAACGCATCAAGGAGCTGCGCCAATCACTTGGCGCCGCCCGCGAAGGGTTTGAGACGGATTTTGCGCTCAAACCCAAGCACGGAATGGCAAGAGCAGACTTCGGGCGGAGCCGATAGCGGCTCCGCCACTTGTTCTAGTCCTCGTTGGGTCTTTCCCAATCCGTCGTGCCGTCGAACAGGTCATCTTCTGCGCCAGACGACGACTTCGGCATATCGGCATCGCTACACTCTGTAAAAACAAACACGACACTTCTGTCCTCGGTAAATGGCTTGGAAGGCGTTGCTGTTTCGAAAACGGGTTTCGGCTTGCCGTTCTTCTCCACGTATTGTTGCAGACGGACGGTTCCCGGATGTCGGGCTTTGCGGATGTGGAACGATGCAGACTTGTTATTGCTGACCTCCTTGAAGGCCGTTGCCCGCCCAATGTCATGCAGGTTCAGATAAGTACGATATTTGAAGCCCTTGGGTGCGTCTTTGACGCTCACATCAATGGTTATGCAGTCGACAATCTCTTCGTGCGTCTCGCCTGGCATTCGATGACCTCCATGTGTCGAGATAAGGCACTTTGGCACAGAGAGACGATTAATCCACCTAATCCGGATACGGAATAAAAGTGCTGGACAGATCAGGAATTTTGACATAGGGTATAGGCATATATTCCTACACGTGCGTCTGCATTTTGCTGCTTGCCTTGAGCTCTTCGGGCGTCTTTCCCCCGCTTGCTCGGCACCGCACGGCTAGAATCTCAATCATCAACAAACCCATTTGACCCGGCGCGATAGCGGCTTGGCCGCTGTCGCATGACGGGCGGAGTCTGCCTATGCGTTACACCATCGATCCTGAAAAGTACCTGCCTCTTCTGGAAGAGTGTGGTCTGGATGATGGCGCCAAGCGCGACTTGATCGCATCGCTCGGTGAGGTGTTTATCAAGCTGATCGATACTGCATGGCAGGACGATGGATTTGCCCACATGAAAGCTTCTGAATCGCGCGAAAATACTGCTGTTTCGGGTGATTCTGTGATAGAATATTCCGTGTACGAACAATCAAAAACTACCGCTCGCGCCGCTTTTGAAGCGGCGGGTGCGAGTGAATGAGGAGCCATGCCCAAAAAACAAGACCTGCCTGTATCTCACAACTCTGATCAACGCCCTGCCGTCATCTATGCGCGCGTATCTCACGCCAAGCAGAAGACCAAGGGGGCCGGAATTGATTCTCAGATCACGCGGTGCCGTGAGTTTGCGTCCTACAAGGGCTACGCGGTTCAGGCGGTCTTTGAAGATGATGCGTCAGGCAGTCTGACTGCTCGGCCTGGGATGAACGCGGCGCTGGATCATCTGCGCAAGATCGCCGACCAAGACCCCGTCCTTCTCATCGATGATATCTCCCGGCTTGCGCGTGGGCTGGATGCCCATCTGGCTTTGCGGCGCTCCATTGCTTCTGCGGGCGGATCACTCGAGTCACCCTCGATAGAGTTTGGCGAGGACTCAGATAGTCAGCTTGTCGAGAACATGCTGGCCAGTGTTGCCCAGCACCATCGTCAGAAGAACGGTGAGCAAGCCAAGAATCGCATGCGCGCCCGCCTCATGGACGGGTACTGGCCGTTCGCCAAACCCGTCGGGTATCGGTTCTCCAGGCACCCCATACACAAGAATTGGCTAATCCCCGACGAACCCGCCGCATCACTCGTCCGCGCGGCCATCGAAGGCTTTGCGTCAGGTCGCTTTGCCAGTCAGGCCGAGGTCACCCGTTTTCTTCAGGATCAGCCGGGGTTCCCCAAGCCGCCCTCGACCGGGCGTGTCACCCAGGAACGGGTATTCGTCATGCTACGCAACAAAATTTATGCGGGCTATATCGAGAACGAAGGATGGAATGTGTCCCTGCGCAAGGGGAAACACGAGCCTCTGGTGAGCTGGGAGACCTTCCTCAAGGTACAAGACCGCCTTGAGCGCAAGGACACGCCCGCATCAATCCGCAAGAACGAGAGCAACGATTTTCCGTTGCGGCGCATCGTCACCTGCTGTGAGTGCAACAAGCCGCTCACGGCTGGATGGTCACGCAGCAAGAGCGGCAAGCTGC
>JANQMQ010000448.1 GCA_028279995.1 Candidatus Phaeomarinibacter sp.
CGGCAAATACGCCGATACGACCCGGGAGAATTTCTCCCGCACCATGATGATTTCCTGTTTCTCGTTCACGGAAATCGCCAAGCGTGCCGCCGCTATCATGCCGAATGGCGGCTCCCTGGTGACGCTGACTTATGGTGGCTCCACCAAGGTCATGCCGAATTACAACGTCATGGGCGTTGCCAAGGCAGCGCTGGAAGCCTCTGTGCGCTACATGGCCGTTGACCTTGGCCGCGACGGCATTCGCGTCAACGCGATTTCCGCTGGTCCCATGCGCACGCTTGCAGGCTCGGCCATCTCGGATGCCAAGACCGTGTTCAACTGGAACCTGACCCATGCACCGCTGAAGCAGGCCATCGAGCTTGATGATGTGGGCGGCGCTGGTCTCTACCTGCTGTCTGACCTGTCACGCAGCGTCACCGGCGAAGTCCACCATGTGGATGCGGGCTACAACGTCGTCGGCATGCCGCAGGCACGGGACCTGGACAAAGACCTGGTCGGCAAGGGCTATGCCAAGGTCGCCAAGTCCCGCAATGGCGGCCGCAGCAACGGCAGCGCCTCAGCACGTGGGGCCGACAACGACACCGCCAAGGCGCCAAGCGCGACGGACGCTGCCGAATAGGGTCGCCGTGCCATGCTGACAGTCTGGGGCCGACGCAATTCTCAGAATGTCCAGAAGGTCATGTGGCTCATCGGCGAGCTTGGCCTTGAGCATACTCACATCGACGCAGGCAGCACTTTCGGCGGGTTGGACACGCCGGATTTTCTCGCGCGCAATCCACACGGCAAAATTCCCGTCATCGAGGACGACAACGGCGTGGTCTGGGAATCCCATACCATCCTGCGCTATCTCGCTGCCCAGTATGGTGACAGCACATGGTGGCCCGCAGATCCTTTTGAAAGGTCCGTTCAGGACCGCTGGATCGAATGGGCGACAACCACCCTGCAGGTCAGCCTGCTTGAAATCTTCTGGGCGTATTACCGAACCCCTGAGGACAAGCGGAACGCCGCTTTTCTCAAGGGTGCCTTCAAGCGCTGCCACGGAGCCTTCACCGCGTTGAATGCCCACCTTGAAGACAAAACCTATATGGCTGGTGACACGCTGACGCTTGCGGACATTCCCGCCGGCGGCACGCTCTTTCGCTACCTCACCATGCCGATTGACCGGCCAAGCCTGCCGCATGTGGAAACGCTCTACGCGCGGCTCAGCGAGCGCGAGGCCTACCGCACCCATGTCATGGTGCCCTATGAGGACCTGTTCGGCCGGATGGACTACTAGTCCGCCGCCGACAAGATCTCCGGTGCGAGAAAACCGTATTTCGGAAAGCACTTGATCAGCTTGCGGAGTGTTTCTACCGAGGCATCCCCAGCGATACTTCCGGCGTCCAGTGCTGCCTCCAGATCAAAGTCGTGGCGAAACATCCTGATGAACGTGTCCTGGGAGCAGGTGATCTCGTGGTCAGCTTCGGGCGCATGCCAGTAGAAAATTTCGAGCCGCTGCTCTGAAATCCGCAGGGACGCTTCCAGTGGTTTGTCATCACCTTCCCTGCCCGGCAGCACCAGATTGACAACCATCGAGAGTCCGCGCGCCTGACGGCGCTGGAAGGTGAGTGTCAGGTTGAACAGGAAGCTAAAGATGTCATTGGCGTCCATTGTCCACCCCACGCGGGTCGCCGTCTTGTGCGGGTAGCGGCGGGGGACGC
>JANQMQ010000503.1 GCA_028279995.1 Candidatus Phaeomarinibacter sp.
CCTGGTCCGGCTCCAGACCGAAGGCATCGGCATAGGGCACGAGGCTTTCCGAAAACCCTTCTGTCTGGAAGATGCCGGGAAGAATGTTGTTCATGATCACCCCATGCGGCGCCACTTCACGCGATACGCTGGCCGTATAGTTGATCAGCGCAGACCGGGCCGGTCCGGACATCAATCGCCAGATCATCGGGTTCTTGGCGGAGAAGGTCGCGATGTTGACGATCCGGCCCCACTTGCGTTCCTTCATGCCGGGAATGTAGTGGCGCATGATTTCGATCGGACCAACCAGTGTGGTCTCGATGGACGAGCGCCACATGTCCGGCGTCACATTGAGAAAGTTGCCATTAGGCGCCGGCGGCTTGATGGTGATTGAAAGAATGTCCGGGTCCGGGCAGGCCTCAAACAGCGCCTGCCGTCCCTCATCGGTCGATGAGTCCGCCACGATGGGCGTAACCGAAGTGCCGTATGTGTCCGACATTTCCTTCGCCGCATTGAGCAGGCGTTCCTCACGCCGGGCGGTGATATAGAGTTCGGCACCGGCTTCTGCGAGACGCTCCGCCGTTGCGCGGCCCATGCCGGCGCTGCCGCCGGCCATGATGGCTTTCTTGCCCTTGATTTGCAGGTCCATTTGATCCTCCGGAATGGTTTGGGTCTGCCACTGTCAGTCGTGGTTGCGTGATGGTGAGGGGGTCAGGCCTTGCTGAGGCCCAGCAGGTCGAGGCGCCAGCGCAGCGTGTCGATGCGGTCCTGCCCGAAGAAAGGTTCGCCGCGAACAACCATGGTCGGCACACCCCAGTGGCCCGCCTCTTCGAGGCCTGCGTGGTTGTCCTCAATCTCTTTGAGATGCGTGCCGTCCGCTATCGCATTGTCCATGACGGCAAGGTCAAGTCCGCAGGAGGAAACTGCCTCCTTTAGATGATCACCCTGGTCCCAGCCCGGCGTACCGCCGAACAGCAGATGTGAGACGGCAGCGGCAAAGTCGATGCCCTTGCCCTGACGCTGGGCTTCAACACCGAGCTGTGACAGCCGGTAGATGTACGGCTGCTCATCCGAGACCTCCATCGTCTCATAGTCCTGCACGATCGGGTCGGGATTGGGCCATGCATGGGGCCGACCAAGAAATTCCGCGCGGCGTTGCCAGTCCAGCATGATGTATTGGGCGGGCTTGCGGTTGGATGCATCAAACACGGCAGCCTTGTTGCGGATCGCCAGCGGCAGCACCACGCGCAGGTTGATGTCCAGATCGAAATCGTCTCTGAGCCGCAGCAGATCTGCCGTGACCAGATAGGAGTAGGGACTACGGAACGACCAATAAACGTCAACGGGCTCTGCCAAGGCTTTTCCTCCACTGTTCTGTCGCCGGAACGTGTGGAGAAGGTGCCGGAGGGGGCTCCTGTCTTCGAGACCTGAGCTGGCCAAAGATTATACATATCTGGCCAAATCTCCGGTCTGGGTGGTCAGGGCTTCCGGTAAGCGGATGGTGACTGTCCGGTCCATCGCTTGAAGGCCCGGCCGAAATGTGATGCGTGCTCGAAGCCGATTTCATAGGCAATTGAGGCGACCGGCTCGTCTGTCTCTCGAAGAAGCCGGATGGCGAGCTGTTGGCGGACACCATCGAGGATCGACTGGTAGGTGGTACCCGAGTTTTGAAGCTGACGCCTGAGACTGCGCGCGGAGAGGCCGAGCATCGAAGCTGCCTGCTCCAGTTTCGGCGGAGAGGAAATGTGCTCCAGCACCAGCGATGTCACAGCGCCGGTGATGCTGTCCTCTGCTTCCGCCTCCTGAAGCTGCCGCTCGCAGACTTCCATCATCAGACGCACTGTCTGCGGGTCAGCCTGCTTGAGCGGTGTGTCCATGAGGTCGGGGTCGAGAAAAATCAGCGTCCGGGCAAAACCGAAACTCATCTCAAATCCGAACTGGTCACTGATGTCGTCAAAACCCTCCGGCTTGGGCATCCCCATCTCCGCGCGTTTGACCAGATGTCGGCCGCCCAGCACTTCACGGAAAAAGGAATCCACAAACAGAACAAACGAGCTGACCGCAAAGTACGTAACCGCCTCGCCACTGACATGGGCCTCCACTTGGAGAACCGCGTCTGTCTGCGCGTCCACCGGCCGGACTGTCACGGTACGGGTGTAAACACGGTTGTACCGAGTGATGAGATGCAGCGCCTTGGAGATGTGACCGCTGTTGGCAATCGTCATCAGGAACGCGCTGTAGGTGAC